>CAZQQL010000045.1:0-24191 GCA_964595455.1 uncultured Dehalococcoidaceae bacterium | reverse complement strand
CCGGCTATTCTACAAAGATACTCAATCTCGACCACTCCCGCTGCAAGACCTGCGGTGCAGACCTCAATTTCAGGCCGCGTTCCGCCGAGGAGGAAAGCTATGCTCCGTAGCCCTTACGCCGCCGGGTCGTTCTATCCCGGCTCGGCTTCGTCCCTGAAAAGCGCCCTGTCCCGGATGATCGACCTTGATGCCCCGAAGCATAAGGTCACGGGCATCCTCGTCCCCCACGCCGGCTACGTGTATTCCGGCGCCGTCACCGGGGCGGTCATCTCCCGCATCGAGGTCCCGCCCACCGTCATCATCATGGGACCGTCCCACAGCGGCATCGGCAAGCCGTTCAGCGTCATGGCCGAGGGAGAATGGAAAACGCCGCTTGGCAACGTGCCCGTGGACGAAGCGCTGGCGAAAAAACTGGTCGAAGGCTCGGACTACCTGGAAGCGGACATCGCCGCCCACATCCAGGAGCACGCCGTCGAAGTGCAGCTCCCCTTCCTGCAGTATGTCCGGCCGGACGTGAAGATCGTCCCCGTTATCCTCACCGTCGCGTCTCCAACGGTGTACCGGCAGATCGGACGGGACATCGCGAGGGTGGTCAGGGAGTCCGGACAGGACGTCCTCATCATGGCCAGTGGGGACATGACTCACTATGAACCGGACGACATGGCGCGGGACAAGGACCTGAAAGCCGTGGAGGCCATGCGGACGCTGGATATGGACGAACTTGCCCGCCGTTACAAGAACCTGCATATCACCATGTGCGCCTTCGGGCCGGTCATGGCCTGCATGGCCGCAGTCCGGGAACTCGGCGGTACGTCCGGCGAACTCATCGAGTACCGCACCAGCGGCGACGCCACCGGCGACCGCGACGCCGTGGTCGGCTATGCCGGCGTCATCTTCAAAGCCCCCTCGGAAGTCCAGACGGAAGACCCGTTCGTCCAACTCGCCCGCGAGACCGTGGAAACGTACGTCAAAGAAGGCCGCCGGATCGAACCTCCGGCTGACCTCCCGCCGGAAATGCGGGACCAGGCCGGCGTGTTCGTTTCCATTCACAAGAAAGGCGATCTGCGGGGCTGCATCGGCACCTTCGAGCCGCAGGAACCGGACATCGCCCGTGAGATAATCAACAACGCCGTCAGTTCCGCCACCCGCGACCCCCGCTTCCACGCCATCCGGGAAAGCGAACTCGCCGACCTCGACTATAGCGTGGACGTCCTGACACGCCCGGAAAAAGTGGCGAGTGAGAAAGACCTCGACCCCAAAAAGTACGGCGTCATCGTCGCCTGCGGCTGGCGGCGCGGCCTCCTCCTGCCCGACCTCGAAGGTGTGGACACGGTCCAGGACCAGATAAGCATCTGCTGCCAGAAAGGCGGCATCAGTCCCAACGAAGCAAAAGAACTGTTTCGCTTCGAGGTCAAGAGGCATAAGTAGAACTGTCAACCAAAGTATTTAGGAGGAACCACATTGGCAGTATTACCGCGTCATCAAAATATTAGAGACATACTGGAAACATACGATTTGAAAAAAGCTGAAGCAGCCAAAAACCCGGCTGTAGAAGCCTATCAAAGTATTATTGAAGAATTCAATTACCGCGGTTGGTTCAAACACTTTGAAGACCTGACCATAGAAGTTCGAGTATTCTTTTACGTATTATTTGCTGATAATGAAATAAGCAATGGGGGTTTTGCTGCATACTTCTACAACGGCTATGGGCAATATGCCCAAGACTCGGTAAACGCTCTGGTCGCTATCGGGGCACCTAAAAAAGCTGCTCTACTCGCTCGTATTATGGCAGCTTTTCCCGATGGGAAATATCCAAAAACCAGCGAAGAATATGACGATTTATTGGAGGCAAGAGAAGATGACCTCGATTTTCTAAATGAAGATCTTGAGCAAGACTATTATCATTCCGGTGAGAATATCGATACTTTGATGGTTGAATACATTAATAAGAATTACTCAGTGTTCGCCCCTTGATTTGGTGATTTGGTCCCATAGGGCGGAGTGAAGAAAGCGCAACTCCGCCGGATTCTCCCTTGACTAACTTGAAATCTTTTAATGTCATTGATTTCTCCTGCAGCAAAAATGAAGAGGAGCGCATCACTGCGCCCCTCTCTTATTGCTTTCTTTAAGCGGGAACCCCGCTTTGAATTAACCCCCTCAGCCGCCGCTCGTTGGCGGAGGCGTCGTGGTTGGCGTCGGGCTGCCGGGAGTAACGGTGGGATAATCGGCTTCCGTCCAGGCGGTGATGCCCTCTTCCAGGTTGTAGACGTTCGTGTAACCAAGTTCGGCCATCATGTTGAGCGCCAGCCCGGTGCGGTGGCCGGTCCTGCAGTAGATGAAGTACGTTTTGTTCCGGTCCAGCGCCACCAGTTTGCTGGCGAAGTCCTCGGCATAAAAGTCGAGGATCGTCGCGCCTTCGATATGCCCGCTGTCATACTCTTCCTGCGTGCGGATGTCCAGGATGACGAAGTCCGGATCGTCGGCATGCTCCCCTATGAGATTGTAGGAGTCTACCGGGCAGAGATTGATAATGCTCTGTCCCTGCGGGATGTCTTTGACGGTGATGGTAACCTTGTACTTTACCCCGAACCCCCCGTCGAACACCTTGAAAGTGATCGTGTAGACGCCGGGAACGGCGGGTCTCTTCCACTCGAAGAACTGCTCCTCTGCGTCGAAGGTCGCCCCCGCCGGCACGTTTTCCGCCCAGTAGGTCAATTCGTCGTCGTTGGGATCGGTTGCGGTTACATTGAACTCGATCCAGGTATCGCGGTATACCGTCTGGTTCCCTATCGGGGCCACTACGGGCGGCCTGGGAACATCAGCCGTAACGGTCTGGCCGTATTCGCGGAATGCGGCATCCCACGTGCGCAGGTTTGACCACGATGTACCGTTACCATACAGCGCTCGCCCGCCGCTGTATGTTCCGTTCAGGTTGACCCAGTAGTACATGGCGCCGGCGTTCGGGGCCCTCCAGACGATGGCGTAGGTTTTCCCTTTCTCGACAACACAGCCGGCCCCGAGGTCGAACGAATACCAGGCCATCGGGCTCCAGGCGGAAGAGATCGAGGAGACGGGAACAGTGCCGGCAGCCAGGTCGGGACCGGTGGGATAACCGCTGGAATCCGTCTGGCGTATAGACACGATGACATTCCCCGCCGCCGTACCCCTCCTGATGAGGGGTAGTTGCACCCCGGTGAGTGTATGCGTCTCGGCGGGCGTGAAGGTCAGCGCCCTCCAGGAAGCCCCGTAAAAGATGTCGATAGCATTGGCTGAGCCGGAGCTTTCGTACATCACCGGTGACGGGGCCGCCAGGGCCGGCACAGCAAAGGCGGACACCATTATCATCACTCCGAGAAATGCAGGCACAAGCTTGATCAGGTTTTTTCTCAAGTTTTTTCTCCTTTCTTTGTTGCTATTTCAATCCGGGGAGCTTGAAAAAGACAAAACGTTACCCCCGAAGTTTTTGAAAAAGATTTTTGATAGCGCAGGGTTCAGTATTGGTCCCTTTTGAGACCTTTGCGCTTACGAAAGAGGATTGCCGGTTTGCTCCGGCAGAGGCTATTTGATTGTCAGGCGCCGGGTGTAAACCCGACTAAAACACTAAGCTACTTGCATTTTATTTTGCGAGACCCCGCAAATCAATTACGTATCTACTTAGATATTGGTGCTCCCTAATCTCAGTAGAACTAATTAAGTATTTACTTATCCCGGGTCTTCTGCCGGAGACAGCAATGATTGCGAGCGACACAAAGTTGAAAAGACCGGCAATACCTCATGGTAAATCATTCGTTACTTTCAACAAAGCTATCCCTGGTATATGCCATGACATACCGGCATATATATGCTATACTCCATATGACTGATTTCGCTGGAGCTGCCAATGAAGCGTACGATGATTTACCTGCCGGAAGAGACCCACGAGGGACTGAGGAAACTCGCCTTTGAGAACAATACTTCTGTGGCTGATTTGATCAGGAAAGCTGTAGATTCGGTCTACGGCGAAGACCTGGATGATATCAGGGTCATGGAAAAAGCCCTGGAAGAATATAAAGCCGATCCGAGCACGGCTATCGAGTTTACTGAATATCTTCGGCAGAAAAAAGTGAATGTACCGGGTTGATCTCCAGATCCATGCTCGCCGCCAAATGGATAAAGTGCACGGCAACAAAGATTTTGATAGGATTGCCGCTGCCATCCTTTCGTTGCGAGAGAACCCTCGTCCGTTTGGTGTTATGAAATTGAGGAATAACTTCTACCGGATACGCGCTGGCAATTGGAGGATAATTTACTCGATAGATGATAGTAAAAAAGCAATTCTTGTCGGCCGCATCGCCAGACGGTCGGAAGACACGTATAATGGAGTTGAAGACCTGTTCTGAATCAAGCGTTAAAGAAGGTGCACTATGAGCATGGATATGTTCTCACAGCAGGAACAGCAGCAGGCCCTGGCCGGAGCGCCGCTGGCTGCCCGCATGCGCCCTACCAGCCTGCATACCTACGTCGGGCAGGAGCACCTCATCGGCAAGGGCAAGGTGCTGCGCCGCGCCATAGAGTCTGACCGATTGCCCTCCATGATCTTCTGGGGCCCTCCCGGCTGCGGCAAGACCACCCTCGCCACTATCATCGCCAATACCACCGGCGCCTTCTTTGCCCCGGTCAGCGCCGTCAGCGCCTCCGTCAACGACCTCCGCAAGATCATCCAGCAGGCCCAGGAACGCCGCAAGGTGCACCTCCAGAAGACCATCCTCTTCATCGATGAGATCCACCGCTTCAACAAGGCCCAGCAGGATACCATCCTCCCCTTCGTCGAAGACGGCACCGTTATCCTCATCGGCGCCACTACGGAAAATCCGTCCTTTGAAGTCACTTCCCCCCTCCTCTCCCGCTCCCGCGTCGTGCCCCTGAAACCCCTCTCGGAGGAAGAGATCCAGGTCCTCCTCATGCGCGCCCTCAAGGACAAGCTCAACGGCATCGGCGATCTTAAAGTCGAAATATCCTCCGAGGCCATGAGCCACCTCATCTCCATGTCCAACCATGACGCCCGCATCGCCCTGAACACGCTGGAAACCGCGGCCCTGAGCACGCCGCCGGAAGCTTCCGGCCGCCGCAACGTTACCCTGGAGATAATCGAGGACGCCCTCCAGCGACGGGCCGTTATCTATGACCGCGCCGGTGAACAGCACTACGACCTCATCTCCGCCCTCCACAAGTCCATGCGTGATTCTGACGCCGATGCCGCTGTCTACTGGTTGGCTGTCATGCTGGAAGCCGGGGAAGACCCCCTCTATATCGCCCGGCGTATTATCCGCTTCGCCTCGGAAGACATCGGCATGGCGGACCCGCAGGCCCTCGTCATTGCCATGGCCGCCCAGCAGGCGGTCCACTTCATCGGCATGCCGGAAGGCAATCTCGCCCTGACCCAGGCCGCCGTCTATTGCGCCACCGCCCCCAAGAGCAACTCCCTTTACGCCGCGTATAACCGGGTGCGGGAGGAGATAAAAGGCGGCTCCAGCGAGTCCGTCCCCATGGGCATCCGCAACGCCGTTACCCCTCTTATGAAAGAAATGGGCTACGGGGAAGGGTACAAATACGCCCATGATTTCCCTGATCACGTCGTGGAACAGCAGCACCTGCCTGACTCCCTCAAAGGGAAGAAATTTTATACCCCCGGGGAACTGGGCTATGAGAAGGATGTGGCTGACAGGCAGCGGACCATGCGCCGGAAACTGGATGAACGGGAACTGCGTGACATGCCCGAGGATGACCGGTAACCGCCGGGACCGGGGTCATATATTTCTCGGGACGTACCCCGAAAACAGACCTCACATTTTCTTGACATCTTGCTTATGAGTCACCTAAACTCTATGTGGTTACGTGGATACCTTCCCTTCACCAATAGATCGGAACCGGGTACCTTGCGCTATGTTGCGGGGATGTAGTCCTTTTCCGTTATCTTCCGGCTATGGTCGCCCCGGCCGCCGGATTGATATACTTACAGTACCGGCTCATTACACGGCCGCGCTCCGGCCGGTCCCCGTAAACGCCCGTAGGAGGTATCCTGATGGTTAGGCTCCCGTTTGTACCTAAAGAAAGCAAGTTCTTCGAACTCTTCGAGGAAAGCGCCGCCAATATCGTGAAATCAGCCGAGGCGCTCCAGGAAATGCTCGATTCCTGGCAATTCATCGATAGCCAGGTGGCCGAGATCACCGAACTCGAACACAAAGGCGATACCATTACCCACCAGATTATTTCCCTCCTCCACCGCACCTTCGTGACTCCGTTCGACCGGGAAGACATCGCTCTCCTCGCCCATACCATGGATGATATTATCGATTTCATCCATTCCGCGGCGGACTCGATGTTTATCTACAAGATCGCCAAACCCACGGAACGCGCCCGGGAATTATCGCATATCATCGTGAAGGGAGCGATCGAGGTCCAGAAAGCGGTGGGCGGTCTCCGGAAACGCTCGGAACTAAAGAACATCATGCAGGGCTGTGTCGAGATCAACCGCCTGGAAAATATGGCCGACCGCGTGTACCGGGCCGCCATGGCGGAACTATTCGAGAACACCGAAGATACCGCTCTCCTTATCAAGTGGCGAGAAATTTACGAGCACCTGGAAAGCGCGACAGACCGTGCCGAAGACGTCGCCAACGTCCTCGAAGGGGTTGCTCTCAAACATGCCTGACACTTCCCTGCCGCTGTTTATCCTCATCATCGTTCTGACCATCGGCTTTGCCGTGGTCAACGGCTTCAACGACGCCGCCAATGCCATCGCTCCGGCTATCGGGGCCCGTTCCCTTTCATCTCGCAGCGCCGTCACCATCGCCGCCGCTGGTAATTTCCTCGGGGCCTGCACCGGGTTGGCGGTCGCCCACACCATCGGCAAGGGCATTCTCGTCCCGGAAGTGATCACCTTCCCCGTTGTCATCGCCGCGCTGGGTTCTATCATCATCTGGGGAACGACGGCCACCTGGATGGGACTGCCTATCAGCCTCCATCACGGCTTAATCGCCGGGCTGGCTGCGGCCGGGATCGCCGTGGCTGGTAACGGCGCCGTGAACTGGGGTGTCATGGGGAATATCCTCGCCGCCGTGATTATTGCGCCCACGCTCGGTTTTGCCGGCGGCTTTGCGGCGATGATCGCCATTTTCTGGATTTTTCGTCGCGCCAAGCCGGAATTCATGAGACAGGGTTTCATGAACGCGCAGTATCTGTCCACCGCTTTCATGTCCTACAGTCACGGGAAGAATGACGGCCAGATGCCCATCGGCGTCATCGCCATGGCCATGGTTGTCTATTTCAATGATCCCACCATCTGGGACCGACTCTCTATCAGTTCGAACGACCTCTGGTGGGTGGTCCTGGTCCCCGCCGTGGCCATCAGCACCGGGACGGCGCTCGGCGGTTGGAAGGTCATCAAGACCATGGGCACGAGGGTCACCCGGCTCCGCCCGGTACAGGGGTTCGCCACCCAGGCCGCCGCGGCTTCCGTCATCGAGATTGCTTCTCTGCTGGGGATTCCGGTCAGCACCACGCATCTCATCAGCGCTTCTACCATGGGCGTCGGCGCCACGGAACGCTTCTCAGCAGTGCGGTGGGGAATTGCCGGGAACATCATTGCCGCCTGGATCCTGACATTCCCGATCTGCGGGGCGTTGGGGTACTTGTTCTCCTGGCTGCTCCACTTCATCTCGTGAAGACTAGAGCGAGATCCGGCGCGGCCTGACCCGGCGTTTTTCCGTTGTGATGATGGCCTCGATTTCCGCCACCGCCTCTTCCAGCCGGCCTTCCCGGTTGAAGACGATGTAGTCGAAAAGGGCCAGTTGCCGCAGCTCTTCTTCCGCCGTCCTCAGCCGCAGTTCCAGTTGTTCCTCGGATTCCGTACCACGGCTGCGGAGACGCTGTTCCAGCTCCGTCATGGAAGGCGCCGCCAGAAATATCGCCACGCATTCCGGGACGGCCTTTTTTATCGTCTTCACACCCTGCACATCCACCCGCAGAATGGCGTCTTTTCCGGCCTTGATTGCTTTGCGGACGTCTTCTTTGGGCGGCCCGTAGTAGTTTCCGTAAACAACAGCCCATTCTAGAAGCTGGTCTTCTGAGATGAGTCCCCGGAACCGTTCTTCGGAGACGAACGTGTAATGCACGCCGTTTTCTTCTCCGGACCGCGGCTTCCGCGTGGTCATGGTAACTATAAATTCCAGGGGCAGTTTGGACTGTTTGAGTCCGTTCAGGACGGAGTCCTTGCCGACTCCAGACATCCCGGAAACGACGATAAGAAGGGGCGAAGGGACGGGATAGGCTTCGGAGAGAGTGTCAGGCTTCATCGTCGGGATCGCTCTCATGCTTGAGAGAACCGTTACGGCTGGCCTGGAGGCGGCTCATGATGGTTTCCGGGGCGAGGGCTGCCAGTATGATGTGCCCGCTGTCCGTAAAAATGACGGCTTTGGTCCGGCGCCCGCTGGTCATGTCGATGACTTTGCCGGCGGCTTTCCCCTCATGAATGGTACGCTTGGTGGGCGCGGAGTTCGGCGATGCTATCGCAATCGCCCGGTTCATCGCCATGATGTTGTTGAAACCAATGTGAACAAGTTCGATGCCCATTATCACGCCACCTCTTGTATCTCGGGAACGTGGTTTTTGCTCCGGCCTTCCCTGCTTGTTCGTATCTCCAAATAATCGTTATGGAAGGCAAATATCACACCCGGAGAAACCCTCCCATAACCTAACACTTGTTTACAGCCTTGTCAAGACCTCATCTGTGTGTGAAACTGCTGCCGCACCTTCCGGAAAACCACTCCAAAACGCCGGGGAAAAAGTCCCCCACTGTGACCGGAAATTGTTGCCGGTACCCCCTTTTTTTTCGTCCCTGGATGTGCTATTATAGTTCTTGGTGACTGGAAAGTCATTAACAACTGAACGATTTGAGTATTAAGCCTTTTGGTGGTTTTTGCGAAGTGGTCCCACCCGTTCCCATCCCGAACACGGAAGTGAAACGCTTCAGCGCAGACGATACTGAGGAGTCGCCTCCTTGCGGAAAATATGCCACTGCCAGAAGGCTTTACTACTTTTGTCCCACAATTATTGATTCTCCTCACCACACCTCTACCGAGCTTCCTTAGCATCCCGGATTAGAGCTAACCCTCACTCAAATACGTACCTTTCAAGCTTGCGTCCCCGTATTTTTTGTTATAGTATAAACATTAGATACACTATTTCCCGAATCATTTGGAACAGGGACTATAAATGGCAAGCAGATTTGAAAAATTCTCAGAACGGGCCCGCCGGGTGCTCACCATCGCCCAGGAAGAAGCCCGCAATCTGAATCACAGTTATATCGGCACGGAACATATCCTCCTCGGCCTCGTGCGTGAGGAAGAAGGCGTCGCCGCCAGGGTACTCGTTAACCTCGGTATCGGACTCAACAAGGTCCGCTCGGCGGTGGAATTTATCATCGGCCGCGGTGAGAAACCCGGCACCGGCGAGACCGGCCTCACACCTCGCGCCAAGAAGGTCATCGAGCTCGCCATTGATGAAGCCCGCCAGATGGGCCATAATTATATAGGTACCGAGCACCTGCTGCTCGGCCTGCTGCGCGAGAACGAAGGCGTCGCCGCCAGCGTCCTGGACAGCTTCGGCATTACCCTGGAACGCACTCGCGCTGAGGTCGCCCACATACTGACGCAGGGCGCCCCCAAGGCCCGTACCGCCCGCACCGCAAGCCGGACCCCCGCGCTTGATCAGTTGGGTATCGACCTCACCGCCTCCGCCCGCGCCAACAAGCTCGACCCGGTTATCGGACGGCATAAGGAGATCGAACGGCTCATCCAGATCCTGAGCCGCCGCACCAAGAACAATCCGGCGCTCATCGGCGAACCCGGCGTCGGCAAGACCGCCATCGTCGAAGGCCTCGCCCACCGCATCATCTCGGGCGATGTCCCGGAAACCCTGTCGGAAAAGCGCCTTATCGCCCTCGATATGGGCTCCCTCGTCGCCGGCACCAAGTACCGCGGTGAGTTCGAAGAACGTTTGAAGAAGATCATCGAGGAGATCAAGAACGCGGGCAACTGCATCATCTTCATCGATGAGTTCCATACCATGGTCGGCGCCGGCGCCGCTGAAGGCGCGGTGGACGCCGCCAATATCCTCAAGCCCTCCCTGGGCCGCGGCGAGATACAGTGCATCGGCGCTACCACGCTGGACGACTTCCGCAAGTACGTCGAACGTGACGCCGCCCTGGAACGCCGCTTCCAGCCCGTCCTCGTGGAAGAACCATCCACGGATGATACCCTCCTTATTCTCAAGGGCATCAAGGACCGCTACGAGGAGCACCATAGACTCAAGATAAGTGAAGAAGCGCTGGCCGCCGCCTCCAGCCTCGCGGCCCGCTATATCCCGGACCGGTTCATGCCGGACAAGGCCATTGACCTCATCGACGAGGCCGCCTCCAGGGTGAGGATCCGGCACCATACCATGCCGCTGACCCTGAAGGAAAACAAGGCCCTCCTGGAGAACATCCGCAAAGAGAAGGACGAAGCCCTGGCGACCCAGCAGTACGACCTCGCCGCCCAGAAGCGCGAGGAAGAACTGCGCATGGAGGAAAAGACCTCCGAGATGGAAGCCGAATGGCGCACCGAGCAGGAAGAACAGAACATCGTCGTCACCAAGGAAGACATCACCGAGGTGGTGAGCATGTGGACCGGCGTACCCGTTGTCCAGCTCTCTGACGATGAGACCAGCCGCCTGCTCAACATGGAAGAAGTCCTGCACCAGAGGATCATCGGCCAGGATGAAGCCATCGATACGATATCCAAGGCCATCAGGCGCGCGCGCGCCGGTCTCAAGGACCCGCGCCGGCCTATCGGCAACTTTATCTTCCTCGGCCCCACCGGCGTCGGCAAGACCGAACTCGCCCGGGCCCTGGCTGAATTCATGTTCGGCAGCGAAGATACCCTGATTCGCATAGATATGTCCGAATTCATGGAGAAATTCGCCGTGTCCCGTCTCGTCGGCGCTCCCCCCGGATACGTCGGCTACGACGAGGGCGGCCAGCTGACCGAAGCCGTACGGCGCAAGTCTTACAGCTGCATCCTCCTCGACGAGATCGAGAAGGCCCACCCGGACGTGTTCAACCTCCTGCTCCAGATCTTCGATGACGGGCACCTCACGGACGCCAAGGGACGCCGCGTGGACTTCCGCAACAGCGTCATCATCATGACCTCCAACATCGGCGCGGAAACCATCCGCAAAGGCACGACCATGGGGTTCATGCAGCGCAGCGACGAAGCCAAGGCCAAGGCCCAGTCCTACGACCGGATGCGGGACAACCTCCTGGAAGAACTCAAGAAGTCCTTCCGTCCGGAGTTCCTCAACCGCGTGGACGGCACGGTGGTCTTCCATCCGCTCGCCAAAGAACAGATACGCTCCATCGTGGACCTGATGACGGCCAACGTCAGCACGCAGCTTGCGGAGAAGGAGATCAAACTCGAAGTCTCCAATGTCGCCAAAGACCTGCTCGGCGATAAGGGTTATGATGAAGTCTATGGCGCCCGGCCGCTGCGCCGCGTCATCCAGAACATGGTGGAAGACAAGCTCTCTGAAGCCGTGCTCCGGGAAGAGTTCAAGACCTTCGACAGGGTTTACGAACTCCGGGCGAACATCAAGAACCCGGACATCCGGGAAGGCGTCCTCGCCGCGGTCAGCGCTCCCGGCTGGCTGAAAACGGATACTGAAGATGAAACCCGTCTGACCGGAGAAGTCCTCCACGCCGCGCTCAAGGGCGATACCCTGACGGTGTACTCCACCAAGAGCGTCAAGTGGGAGGTGGAGAAAGCTATCAAGGAACACCTGAAAGAGGCGAACAAGGACAAGCCGGGCAGGATCAGCAGCACCCCGCAGTACAAGTTCACTGAGTTCTCCTACGTGTCCTACGTCGTCGTGGATGCGAAGGATGGAGAAGTAGTTATCGAGTCAAAGGAGAAATTCCTGCTGCCGGAAATGGCGGTAGCTGCTGCCTCTACCTAGCGTGACTTGAATATAAAATTCCTGTATAATAGGGCGGAGCGGTCCCCACAAGGGCCCTCCGCCTTTTATTTTGTAACAAAGAGGAGACGACCATGGCGCAGGAGAAAGTAGAAGCTCCTATAACCGGTAAGATAATCAGCGTGGATGTCAAGGTAGGCGATGCCCTCCGGGAAGGTGATGTCGTCTGTATGCTCGAGTCCATGAAAATGGAAAATCCCATAACTTCCCCGGTGGACGGCACCGTTGCCTCCATCTCCGTCAAGGAAGACCAGGTCGTCAAGCCCGGCGATGTCATCGCCGTCATCGAATACTAGTTCCGTAACCGGGCCCCGGCGCGGCCGGGGACCCGCCTCTCGATCCTTTCAACTCCATCCAGGGAATCAGAGGGGAACTGTAACATTCGACCGGCCGCAGGGTGGATGAAGCGATGCAGCCAGCCGCGTTGGTTAAGTATAGGAGTTAGCCTGATTATATCCGGCCTGCCTAAAGTAGCGCCTCTCTTTCGTAAAGAGAGGTAGGGAGAGATTTATCACAGATGGAAGAACAATTTCATCCGGTCGTATTCGCCCTTATCGCCTATGGGATCGCAGCGATCATCGCCGTCATCGTAACGTTCCTCATCAAGGCCATGGCCGCTCTCGTCCGGGAAAAGAAACCCGCCGAACCTCAGGAACCCAAACCTCAGAAATAAGGCAGGACATCACCTATGTTCTTTTTAGAATTCTTCCAGGGCATCTATACCTTTACCCTCAATGAACCGCAGGTCGTCATCGGACGGTTACTGCTCGTGGCGCTGGGAATCTTCCTCATCTGGATGGCCTACCGCAAGGTGCTGGAGCCGCTCATCATGCTGCCGCTGGGCATCGGGATGATCGCCGTTAACGCCGGCCTCATGGTGCTGGAAGCCGGCAATGTCGGTAATCTCTTCATTAATCCTATGGAATCTAGTAATTTCGAAGAGATCATGTACTTTCTCCAGATAGACTTCCTCCAGCCTGTCTATACGTTCATGTTCACCAATGGCCTCATCGCCTGCCTTGTCTTCATGGGCATCGGGGCCATCACGGATATCGATATCCTCCTCGCCAGACCGGGCATGAGCTTCTTCCTCGCCATGTTCGCGGAACTGGGTACCATCGTCACGCTGCCCATCGCCATCGCCATGGGGTTCCCCAACGGCGAGGCCGCGGCCACCGCCCTCATCGGCGGAGCGGACGGCCCCATGGTCCTCTATGGCTCCCTCCGCATGGCGCCGGACCTCTTCGTGCCCATCACCATCGTCGCCTATGTTTACCTCGGCATTACCTACGCCGGGTTCCCGTTCCTCGCCAAAATACTCCCGAAGAAGATGCGTGCCACGGAAATGAACTGGCGGGAAATCCCGCAGGTCTCGGCAGGCAAGAAATTCGCGTTCTGTATCGCCACCTTCACACTGCTGGCGTTCCTCTTCCCGGTAGCCACGCCGCTGTTCGCCTCCTTCTTCCTCGGCCTGGCCATCAAGGAAGCCGGCATCACTCGCTTCGTCGAGTTCCTCTCAGGCCCGCTGCTCTACGGCTCGACCCTGTTCCTCGGCTTCACCCTCGGCGCCCTCATGGGCGTGGATGTCCTCTTCGACCCCAAGGTCGGACTGCTCCTCCTCCTCGGCGTCATCGCCCTGGTACTCTCCGGCCTCGGCGGCCTTGCCGGCGGCTATATCTATGCCAAATTGAGCAAGAAGCCGTTCAACCCGCTCCTCGGTCTGGCGGCGGTCTCCTGCGTGCCCACTACCGCCAAGGTCGCCCAGAAATGCGCCTACTCCGTGAATAAAAGGGCCATGATCCTGCCCTTCGCCATGGGACCTAACGTCGCCGGCGTCATCACCACCGCCATCATCACCGGCATCTACATAGCCGGTGTCAACCGCGGCTTCCTGGGCTAGGGGAATAGAGTGGAAGTTGTCCCTGCCGCGTGAAAACCGGACCAGACCTTTTAAGTCAAAGGGCTCGCCGCAAATACCAGCCCCCGCAATAAGGGTCGTCTCTCTTGAAAAGAGAGACCGTGAGAGATTTGCTCCATATTAGTCGCAACACCGGGTATAATGTTCAGTAAGTGAGGTACTGCCATGACCATACCGGAAGCATTGACGACGGGAAATGCCATACTCGTGCTCATCGACTACCAGGAACGCCTCTTCCCGGCCATGCATGAGAAGGAACCCCTCCTCGAGAACGTCCTCAAACTCGTCAAAGGCGTCAATGCCCTCGGCGTCCCGCTCCTGGTCACGGAGCAGTACCCTAAAGGCCTCGGCCCTACCCTGCCGCAGATCAAGGAACTGCTTCCCGGCATCACCCCGATCGAAAAGACCTGCTTCAACAGTTGCGAGGAAGGTGACTTCACCAATGCCCTGAAAGCCTCAGGCCGGCAGCAGGTGCTGATCGCCGGCATCGAATCCCACATCTGCGTCTACCAGACCGCCATGGCCCTGGCCCGCTCCGGCTACCAGGTGCAGGTCGTCAGCGATTGCTGCTCCTCTCGGAACCCTCATAATAAACAGATAGCCCTGCTGAAGATGGGCGCCGCCGGTATCAGCCCGGCCACCGCCGAAATGGTCCTGTTCGAGCTCCTCAAAGTAGGCCGCGGAGACGTCTTCAAGCAGATATCCGCCATAGTAAAATAGCCATGACGCCACGCAGTTTTACGCCCATCACCTTCCGGTCAGAGACCGTCACCGCCCGGATACAGAAGCCGGACGGTAACGGCGACTTGGCTGAAACAACAGTGGACATCGGCTTCCACTTCGATCCCCTGACCGGCCGCTCTTCCCGTTTCGTCCCTTTCCAGCCGGAACGTATCGTCCGCCCGGACCTCGACGCACTGGAAAAGCTCTCCCTTCAATTCCCCTGCCCGTTCTGCCGCCATAATATCGATGGCGTCACTACCCGCTTTCCCGCCGACCTCGTACCGGACGGCATGATTAAAGTCGGAGAATCGGTGACCTTTCCGAATGTCAGCCCCTATGATGTCTACTGCAGCGTCGCCGTCCTGTCTCCGGACCGCCACTTCATCCGCCTACCTGAGTTCGATGCCGGCCTCATCGTCAACACCTTCCTGGGGGCCCAGCGTTACCTCCAACTCGTCGCCGATTATGATGAGAGGGCCCGCTGGCGGTTTATCGGCTGGAACTACCTCCCCGCTTCCGGCGGCAGCCTGGTCCATCCGCACATCCAGTGCGATGCCGGGTATCGCCCCACTGTCTTCCAGAAGGTCCTGTTCGAAGAATCGTACCGCTGGTACGCGGAGTTCGGGACCAACTACTTCGAAGACCTCATCCGCCAGGAACAGGAACTCGGGCAGCGGTACATCGGGCGCGTCGGCGAGACGGAATGGCTGACGGACTTCGCCCCGAAAGGCCGCCTCTTCGATGTCCTCGTCTTCTTCCCCGGCAAGGCTTCTATACTGGAATTGACACGACAGGATTGGCACGATTTCGCCGCCGGGCTCCTCAAGCTCTTCGCCGGTATGGACGAACTGAACGTGTTCAGCTTCAACCTCGCCACCTACTCCGGTGATGACACAGCCAGTTGCACGTCCCACATCCGCATCACGCCCCGCGGCGACCAGCTCTATTCCCCGGTCCCCACCAGCGATCAGTTCTACTACACCGTCCTCCAGGATGAGAACGTCTGCATCATGCGCCCGGAGGAAGCCGCCCGGCGGCTGGGAGAAAAATTTTAGGATTGGTAAGAACTTCACCCCGTTGAACAACGGGGTCCAGCTTCAGTGCAGACATCAGTGTTGGGTTTCACCAATAGACACCCTGAAGTCCGCCCTGAATGGACAAAGAATATCAGAGACAAGCTCGAGGACTGGCTGGAAGTCCATCCCGTTGCAAAACGGGATCCAGTTCAGTTATTCACCGGCGGATGGTCTCACCAACCAGACTTTGTCGTCGCCCACACCGGTGAAACTGGTTCTCCTTTTGTCTTCTCCCCGTAATACTCGTTTATTTTGGATTAATGTTCTCCATCTCCCCATTTACAAATAATTAATGCTTTTCACCTAGAATTGATTCAGGATAAAACTGCCGGTCGTAACCGGCGGGTAATGGGTTTATCGTCACGGAGCAAGCATGGTACCACACTCGAGGACAGCCAGGGTCCTCATCGTGGATGATGAGGCGCTTATTAGGAGGTCCATCCAGAGGAAGCTCTCCAGGGATGGCTACTACTGCTTTGAGGCAGCCTGCGGAGAAGAAGCCCTGCAGGTCCTTGATACCCACCCTATGGACCTCGTCATCCTCGATGTCATGATGCCGGGTATTCCCGGCACCCGGCTGCTGCCTGAAATCAGGAACAAATATCCTGGCACGGCCGTCGTCATGGCCACGGCGGTGGACAATCCGGATACCATCATCTCCTGCATGAAGAACGGAGCGTCTGATTATCTCCCCAAACCGTTCGAGATGGAAGAGGTCACCCTCGCGGCGGAGAACGCCCTCATCAAGCAGAACCTCCAGATGGAGCTGAACGATCACATCGCCCGGCTTGAAAACCAGGTGAAACACCATACCAGTGAGATCCGTAAACTGACGCTGGCTTCCTTCGAAGCAGTCATCAATGCGCTGGAAGCCAAGGATACGTATACCGCCGGACACTCGAAAAGGGTATCGGGTTACGCCAGGGCGATAGGCGAGCAGCTTGGGCTTTCAGGGCAGGAACTGGAAAATGTGGTCTGGGGCGCCATTCTGCATGATGTCGGTAAGATCGCCATTGATTCTAGCATCCAGAATAAACCATCACGCCTCTCCCAGTCGGAGTATTGCCATCTGATGAGCCATGTTCATATCGGCCCGAGTATCGTGGAACCGGTCGCCAATCAGGCGATGCGGGACATCATCGAACACCATCATGACTTTTTTGACGGCAGCCGGCCGGAACAGATGTGCGCCAGTCAAGACATTCCACTCGGCGCCAGGATAGTAGCGGTAGCTGATACTTGGGATGCCATGACGAGCAGCCGGCCTTATCGCACCGCCCTTCCCGTAGAAGAAGCTATCCTGGAGTTGAGGAGATGTTCCGGCAGCCAGTTTGATCCGCAGGTCGTTCAGGCATTCTTTGATGCGGATGTCCCGTACTTATAAGATCTCTTATATGAAATTCAGTAAACCAGCTATTCGCTTGTCGCTCGTCCAGAAATCCGTTCTTATCGTCTTTACCACGGTATTCGTTCTGATCCTGGCCTCATTCCTGGTGGCCGATGACCTGATAATGGATAGTTATCGGGACCTGGAACAACAGGAAGTAGCGAAGAATACCAACCGGGCAGCGGAAGCGCTGGCCGCCCGCATTACCGCTCTGGATACGTTCTGTGGTGACTGGTCTTGCTGGGACGATACCTATGAATTCATGCAGGGAATAAACCCTGCTTTCTTCATTGCAAGAAACCTTGGGGACGACACCTTCCTGGATTATGGTTTGAGCTTGATTGCTTTCTACTCCTGTTCGGGGAATTTAGTGTATGCCAAATCCTGGGACTTTCTCACGTCTGCCGAATCCGCTCTGCCACCCGCTGTCCCGGTATTGTTCCGGGATGGGGTAGTGACCGGTTTTACCAGCCCGGAAGACCATAGGTCCGGTGTGCTCAATCTCTCCGGCGTTCCCTGCATGATCGCTGCAAGGCCCGTGCTCACCAGCATCGGGGAAGGCCCCATCGCCGGGACAATCATCATGGGGCGCCGGATTGATGCGGAGATACTGGATGCCCTCGGAAAAGCGACCCACCTCGATATCTCATTGCTTGAGACCGGGCAATTTGAAACAGCAACCGCCGGAGCGCTGAACGTTTCCTGTTCCGGCGGAGACGTATTGTCGGTGGAAAAAAGCAACGAATTGATCACCGGGTATACCCTGATTGACGGGCTCGATGGCAGGCCGGCTTTCGGTTTCGCAATTGACATTTCCCGGGATATCGTTCAGCAAGGCAAACGTACCCTGGCATTTCTCCATTTCTGTGTCTTTCTCGCGGGTGTTATTTTCTGCGGCATGTTGATCTGGCTGATGAGAGCCGTTGTTCTATCGAGGTTGGTAAAACTTGGTAAAAAAGTCGATGCGATAGATGTAGAGCAAGACTATATCGAACGCATTTCACTGCCGGGAAATGATGAGTTGTCCAGGATATCGGAGAACGTCAACAACCTGCTCCAATCGGTGGAAACCGCCAGGACAAAATTGAGGGCCCAGCAGGAACTGATCAGCCACGTGCTGGAAGATATGCCGAGCGCGATACTCGTTTTTGATGAACAAGGCCGCATCATGTTCGCCAATAGAAAGTTCGGAGATGTTTTCAGCTTGGATCTGGCCGGGTTATCCGGCGCCTGCCTGTTTGACCGGTTGCACCTCGTAAGCCTGTTCTCTCCCGTCAAAGTTTTCCTCGGGAGCGGCCAAATACAGGCCAGGGAAGAATTCAGGTTCCAGTCCCATGATCGTGACTATATATTCACCGCCTGTTATAGCCGCCTGGAGAGAGAAGGCCTGGTTGTCCTGGTCCTCAGCGATGTCACGGATGAACTCAACCGCCAGGAGCGCATGTATATGGCGGACCGCCTGGCTTCGGTCGGGCAGATAGCCTCCGGCGTCGCCCATGAAGTGAATAACCCTCTGACCAGCATTATCGCCATTTCCCGGGACCTGGCTGAACAAGACTTGCCCGCGGACTGCAAAGAGGACATCCGGAATATCTACACGGAAGCTAAAAGGTGCGCGGCGATAGTCAAAGATCTACTGGCGTTTGCCAGGGAGCGTAAGGCGGCAAAAGAGCCGATACTGATTTCCTCCGTGGTCAATGACGTGGTGAAACTGAGGGCCCACAGCCACCGGAACCAGTCTATCCACGTAGAAGTTGACGTTCCGGAAGACCTTCCCCCCGTGCTGGCGGACTATTACCAGGTCCAGCAGGTATTACTCAATATCGTACTCAATGCCGAGTATGCCATGTATGAACACAACGAGCGCGGCAGCCTGAGGATCAGCGGTAGTAGAAAGGGAGATACGGTGAAGATCTCGGTCGAAGATGACGGCCCCGGCATCCGGCCGGAAGTCCTCCGCAATATTTTCGATCCCTTTTTCACCACTAAACCCGTCGGCAAGGGGACCGGTCTGGGTTTGAGTATCTGTCACGGGATAATCCAGTCCCATAACGGCAAATTATACGCGGTCAACAACCCCCGCCAGGGAGCTACCTTTACCTTCGAATTACCCATAGTATCGGCATCGCCCCGGCAGCCCTCGGGAGCTGACCGGTCATACCTGGGGATGGAAGTTCAGACCGGCATTTAAGAGTAACGTCTGAGCATCCGGCAAATATCCAGCGCCAGCCACAAACGATCTTCCCGCTCCTTTTCTTTGAGTGGCCGGTAGTTGCCGTCGTTCTCCAGGTCCCAGAGCCCGTCCTCCCGCTGGTTTTTGGTAAACCAGTCAATTCCCGCCCGGATGTCAGGATCGGCCGTCGTAAATCCGAGCCTCGCCAGCGAGTCCAGCGCCAGTAGCAGGTTCGGCCACCAGTGGATGAAACGCACCCAGTACCTCGCCTCCCTGTACGAAGCATACACGTCCGCCCGGAAGAACCTGCTCTTCAGCAGTTCCCCGGCCCGCCGCGCTTCCGCCAGACCCCGGTACCGGGGATGCGCCGCGAAGGCCTCCAGCACCATGTTCGCCCAGTTATGAGAGAATGGTTTGGTACGGTCCGGCTCTACCGGTCCTCCATGCCCCGAGGTCAGGTCGTACGTCGTCGCGCCGTCCAGGTCATGCGTCAGGATCGGTATCGTCCAGCCGCCGTCGTCCTGCCGCATGGAGAGCAGCCACTGCATCCCCTTCTCCACGCGGGAATCGTCCTCCAGCCCTGCCCTGACGAGCAGCGCCAGGATGGCCCCGGTATAGTACGTGGCGTACTGGTACCCGATGAACCCCCGGAAGTCGCCGTCCTCTGTCTGGCAGGAGAAAATATACTCGGCGGCCTTTCTCATCCCCTCATCCTCCATGGTGAGGCCGTACCGCTTGACGAGCAGCCGGGACCGCCGGAATGTCTCCACCAGTAAGTAGTGGTGATCGGGTTTCACCGGTTTCTTCGTGCCGGTATACGGGAATGAACCGTCCGGCTGCTGCTTTTTCAGTAACGCCCGCACTTGGGGAAGGTCCCACAGGGCCAAAATCGGCCCTGTGTCCTCACCGAGAAGGTCCCGGCGTGTAAAGTCCTCTATGGCCGGATTACCGCTGGCAAGCAGCGGCCGGACAACGTTATACGTAAGCTCTTCTAATAAGGGTTTAGGCATCGGACTAATTCTATCATAGGTACCACTTTATTTTACGCTCATTTGTTGTATAATGAGGTAGGGATATTCTGTAAACTCCGGTTGTCCCTGCTCCGGCGTTGGTCAGTCCATACCGGGCGTCCATCTGCGGACAATTACTACGAAAGAAGGAGGAACATCCACACATGGGACACAAGGGTGCCGCCCATCCCGCGGGCAAGCAGCATAAGCCCGGACCAGCCAAACCGGCCGAACCGAAGAAGAAGTAGGTTTATTTTGAACAACCAGTGAAGGGGAACTCCCGCCAAGTTGGAGTTCCCCTTTACTGCTTATCATGATATAGTTAACCAGCATGACAGATAGAACTCCCCCCTCGGATGAATCACTCCCCCTGGCGCCTTCCTCAGACCCCATGCCCTGCCGCCGCTGCGGTATGTGCTGCACCATGCACCAGGCCTTCGCTGACCCGTTTGAAATTGAACGCATGGCAGGGTATCTTGGTAGTACCGTGGATGAGTGGGAGGACCGCTACGCCGACCCCCGCTGGGGCTTCGACGTCTACCGCCTCGTTCGGCATATCGATGGCGCCTGCGCTTTCCTCACCCGCGACGAACAAGGCCTCGCCGCCTGCATCGTCCATGAGGTCAAACCCGCCTGCTGCGCCCGCTGGGAGGCCGGTCACGATAAGAAGGAATGCCGGGCGGGCCTGGAACGGGACCGGCAGAAGGAATAAGATGAAACGACTGATTGCCTTCTTTGTGGTATTGCTGGCGTTTGCCCTGCTTGCCTCCGCTTGCATCGGTGAGGGACTTATCGAGCCGGAACTCGGAGAGTATTTCGACCTCCCCCTCGGGCGTGACGCCGTCGTCCTCGGCGAAGACTTGCGCCTGACGTTCGAGGAGGTGCTCTCGGACAGCCGATGCCCGCTCTCCGTCGAGTGCGTCCAGGCCGGCGAGGCTGTCTACACCATCACCGCCAAAAAAGGCAAGGAATCCCAATTGCTGACCCTGACGGAAGAAGGACGCGGCGGCCAGGGCCAGGCTGTCTACCATGGTTACAGTATCATCGCGCTTCTCCAGCCGTACCCAAGCCAGCCGGAAGCTATCGGACCGGAAGAGTACTACCTCAACATTATTGTCAACAAACCGGTCTCTTCCAGCCTGAGCAAAGAAGCCGAGATCTACACGGCGGTCATACGGCAGATCGTGACGAAGGACAACTCCTCCGGCGGCGATTCGCTTCACATACCCAACCTCTATATCGTCTACATCACGACCGATAAAGACGGCAACCCTGGAGGACCCGGAGGTGAACACCATGTGCTCGGAACCGACCTGCGGAAC
The DNA here is from genome assembly GCA_964595455.1 of uncultured Dehalococcoidaceae bacterium. Classification (GTDB taxonomy): domain Bacteria; phylum Chloroflexota; class Dehalococcoidia; order Dehalococcoidales; family RBG-16-60-22; genus DAOUEG01. The sequence goes on along the minus strand of CAZQQL010000045.1, from coordinate 2,534 downwards.
TCGATAGCGGGCCAACTCGCTGACCTCGGGTCCGCCATCCGCTGGTTGGAGAAGTTCGCTGACGTCCCGCTGACGGAGGACCGCACAGTGGAAGAAAAAGACGGCGCGTGGCAGATAACCGGTGACACCGGCATGATGTGGGTAAGCTGAACAAAGCTCGCGGCTGAGCTAAGTCCCCCGGATTTATACGGAATAATGATGGAAGAAAACATCGAGAGGGTCGACTACCAGGGCAAGGAAATCATCCTGGTTGCCACCGCTCACGTTTCCAAACAGAGCGCCGAGCTTATCAAGAAAGTCATCGATGAAGAGCGGCCGGACAGCGTCTGTGTCGAGCTGGACGAAGACCGCTACCGGAACATCCAGAACCCCAAAGCCTGGGAAAATACCGATATCGTCCAGGTGATTAAGTCCAAACGGACCGGGTTCCTGATGGCCAATATCTTCCTGGGGGCGTATCAGAAAAGGATTGCCGGCCGGCTCGATACCACAGCCGGTCAGGAAATGCTCCAGGGCATCAAGAGCGCCGCCGAGATTAACGCCAACCTGGTGCTGGCTGACCGGAACATCAGGACCACCTTTCTCCGGATATGGCGGAAGTTGACCATCCGGGAGAAATTTAAACTCTTCTTCGCCCTGCTGTTCTCCTTTGGAGAAGATGTACAGATCTCCAGCGATGACGTCGAGAAACTGCTGGAAAAAGACACGCTGGAATCTGCTGTGGCGGATTTGCGGCAGGAATTCCCCATCATCGGCCAAATCCTCCTCGATGAACGGGACCAGCACCTCGCCCATAAGATCAAGAACGCTCCGGGCAAGAAGGTGGTTGCGGTCCTGGGCGGCGCTCACGTCGCGGGCGTCAAACAAGAGATATTCAAGCCGCAGGACATGGAAAAGATAACGGAAGTGCCGCCCGGTAACCGGTACGTCAAATACCTCGGGTGGGTCATCCCCGCTGTTATCATCGGCCTCATCATTTACGCCTTTGTCATTAATATCCAGACGGGACTGGAGCAGCTTTCATCATGGGTCCTCTGGAACAGCGCGCTGGCCGGTATCTTCACCGCCCTCGCATTAGGCCACCCGTTGAGCATCCTTACGGCCATCGTCGCGGCCCCTTTTACGTCCCTGAATCCCCTGCTGGCCTGCGGCTGGTTTGCCGGCCTCGTGGAGGCCACGGTCAGGAAACCCACCGTCCAGGACATCAATAACGTTCCGGCGGACATTCTCAAGTTCAAGGGCTTTTTCAAGAATCGCTTCCTGAGAGTGTTGACCATCGTCATCATGGCCAACATCGGAAGCTCGATTGGCACCTTCGTCGCCGGACTGGACATTATCAGGAACCTGTTTTGAGACATGATTATTCGCTGCTTGACGGACCGGGACGCCCTTTGGTATTTTATCGTCAGGTGATATAACGATGTCCGATATATTCAGCAAGACCAGGTTCGATCCTGCCAGGTACCTGCCACTCTCCGAGGCCACCTATTACACCATGCTCAGCCTGGTGGAACCCCTCCACGGCTACGGCATCATGAAGAAGGTGGCGCAGATAAGTAACGGCGCTGTCAAACCCGGACCCGGCACCATGTACGGCATCCTCGCCACGCTGGAAAAAGAAGGCCTCATCATGCCGGAAAAATCGGAGAAACGCCGCAAGCGCTATATCCTCAGCATTCCGGGAAGGCTCGTCCTCAAGGAACAGATAGACCGCCTGGAAGTCATGGTCCAGAACGCCCGGGGCGTCCGCACCCGGCTTTAGATGGTCTCTGCTCGCCCTGAACCTGTCGAAGGACGGAGTAATACACCGCCTTCGGGTTTGTCATTCCCGACCCGTTCGAGAATCCATGCCCGCCTTACTCATCACTCCGCCTTGCCGCACATAAAAAAAGAGACTCGTAGGGCGCGAAAAAAAGAAGGAATACATCCCGGCAACAGCCGGGATCCAGAAGCTTATCCGAACGATAATGACCTGAGGTAAAAAGAGACTTGTGGGTAAACCCCTTACTCCCTTTTTACCCACCGTGATCGAGGTTCGTTGGTCTATGGAGCCATCGCTCATCTACGCATTAAGTTCAGAACGGACTCCGAGCCCGTCGAACCGATCAGCCCGCTCTTTCGTCCCCTCGCCGTAACGCGGAGAGGGGAAACACGGGTGAGGTCGCAACACCCAACTCAAAGACAGAGCTCCGTCTACTCCCGCTTGAACTTTCGCTCCATCTCGCGCAGGAAATCCTCCAGCTCGGGAGAAAGCGTTTCCGGCTCTTCCTCGCCATCAGCCTCCCCATGACCGTCGAACGACCGCTCCAGGTGCTCGATGATTTCCTTGACCTGCGGGTTGCTGTCCACCGCCTCGTCGATCTGCTCCTGCTGTGCCTGGGCTTTCTGAATGGCGTCCTCCGGTAGCGGCAGGTTGTAAAGGGACGACAGGATGCTCTGCAGCCGCAGCGTTCCGATGAAATCATCCTCGAGCTGCGTATACTGCGGCAGGTTGACGATGAGCGTCATCGTCTCGCCGCCCCAGGCTTCTACCT
>CAZQQL010000044.1:0-24647 GCA_964595455.1 uncultured Dehalococcoidaceae bacterium | reverse complement strand
GTTGCGCTTCCATTGCGCCACTCGGGCACCAGTCTGAATACAAATGGGAAAAAAGTGTAACTCAAGTATTATACGTTCATTGTAACTAAAAGTCAAGGAAAGTAGGATATACCCAGCTACAACTTCAGTATATCATGAACTTCAGCCGCCGCCGGAAAAAGAACCCGAAGATGAGCCCGGCCGCCAGCCCGCCCAGGTGCCCTTCCCAGGCTACCGTCGCCGAACCCGGTCCCAGGAATGACAGTATCACCATGAACACCAGGACGAATACCCACATGGGCATGGGAATGATGCCGTAGAGCGCTATCCTCAGGTTGGGAACGAGCACCACGATGGCCCCGGCGATGGCGTAAATGGCTCCGGAAGCCCCAACGACGGCGACGTAGTCACCAGCGTTGATGGCCCAGAACAGCAGGTTACCGGCCAGTCCGCCCACGAAGTAGACCAGCAGAAACGTGTTATCCCCGATGAACCGGCGGAGGAGACGCCCGAAGATAAAGAGCGCCAGCATGTTGAACAGCAGGTGCCAGACACTGGCATGGATGAACATACTCGTGATAAGGGTCCACGGCCGCTCCCCGATCAGGGCCGGAATAAAAGCAAAATCAAGCTCAACATTGGGCTTTAAAGAGGTGACGATATAAAGAATAGCATTGATCGCAATCAGCACGAGCAGCGGGTTGATGGATATCCTGGTAGGCTGGCGGAACCGCCTCGGCTGCCGCTGCTGCGGCTCGTTCCTCATGTAGTCTCTATCACTTAACGGCACTATTCAAATCTCCGGTCAGGTTTACTTTATATTATACCAGCTTTGGGCGGACGGCATAAATCGTGCTGGGGTGCAAAAAATAAGTATGTCTTGCTGATCAAACCTGTGATGAGTTATAGTAAGGCAGCAGCCGAAGTATCCGGAGGTCACTTGGTTTCTGGATATCACATAATAAGGTCTCCTTGGGAAGATCGATTCGTTGACCTTCTCAAAAACGCCGTTAGCCACGTTTACCTTGCCAGCCCATTCATTAAATACCAAACAGCATCAATTATCAGTCAGAATATAAGGCGTAACCTGGACTTTCGCTATATCAACTGTTTTAAATTGGCCCACTTTCATTCTGGGGTTTCTGATCTCTCTGCAATCACGTTATTCCGTGCATGTCATTGCAGACAAAAAAGTGTCCATAATCTACATGCCAAGTTGTACATATTTGATGATAAAGCCATCGTAACGTCCGGTAATCTTACATCGGGCGGTCTTAGGAACAACCTTGAGTATGGCGTCCTTGTCCAAAACCAAAGCGTTGAAGAAATCAAACAAGATTATCTTCGAATTTTTACTAATCCTGATTACCCTGATATCACCGAACAAGTCATTGAAAAAGCCCAGAGCATACTTGACTCAGTTCCTAAGGAAAAGCAAAAGACGGTAAGGTTGCCAGACAATTCTCTTTTTGACGATATCATTAACGACGAAAATATCAGTGAACGTTTCGAGGGAGGGATACAAAGCATCGTCTCGAATCTTTCTAATTGGGAGAAAGACGTTTTCAATTGTCTGCTAAAGATTGAAAAAGATGTGTTTACACTTGATGAAGTTTATCGTTCTGAACGATTTCTTTCTGAAAAACACCCCAATAACAAGAACGTTCAAGCTAAAATAAGGCAACAACTACAATACCTTCGTAATGTTGGATTGCTTGAGTTTTTACGCCCGGGCGAATACAAGAAGCTTTGGGTATCAGACAATGATTAGCGCTAACGTAAACGGGTATGAATGCTTATTCGCGTACGACGAGCGTGTAAAACCTGCCGATTATCCTGCTGAGTATCGATTTAAGTACGACATTCGTCATGATGAAGATAATTGGACTCTCCCCGTTACTATCGAACCCTTCGTGCTCGTAAATTTCCTCGGAAGCATCTTCACAAAAATGCCCGTATTCGATAGTAAAGACCCCATCGAAGTCTATTCCTTTGAAATGGCAGGGAATTGGAAGCCGTTCTATTTGAATCGGGACTCTTTACTTGAAATATTTGAGGTTTAGGTTACATGGAACGTAGTATCATAATAGTAGATACCTCAGATATTGACACTATTGACCTGGGCGGTATGCTTTACAAACTAAAACAAATCGATATTCTGGATGGCCGAGACTACCAAATGGGCAATGCAGGCGAACTACTAATGAATAGCGAAGCATACCTGAGATGTGAGACTATTTTAAGGTCGTTCGGGGCTTTGAGTTAAAAGAGTGTCCTGAAATGAATGAAATCGAGAACCAAACCGCAAACCAATTGGTGGTTCCACAATCAAACCGCAACGCCAACCGCAGCTTAGGGGGGAGTTTTGCCTGCGCGTGCCGGGGACTCTGGTTCGCCGTCCGGACGCAGCGGAATTTCCGCATTCACCTCATCGCCACGGCGGTGGTGGTGGCGCTCGGACTGATGGTCCACCTCGGTGTGATGGAATGGGGGCTGGTGATCTTTGCCATCGGTTTCGTGCTTTCCGCGGAACTGTTCAACACCGCCGTGGAACGCCTCGGTGATGAAATATCGAGCGGTACATGGAGCCAGGCGGTCAAGCACCTCAAGGACATCGCCGCGGCGGCAGTGCTCATCTCCGCCGTCATGGCGCTGGCCGTGGGGATCATCATCATCTTCATTCCACTGATAGAGCAGATCCTCGATTAGCGGAACCAGGCTACATCAAACTCCCGCTCATCTTGATCCCGTCGTACCATGACGAACCAGTTCGGCCCTTCGCCGCCCGCCGCAACGCGGAGAGGAGAACGAGGGGCGAGGTCGGTCAACCGTTACCCTATCCCGCAGCTTCCATCCGCGCAGGTGACCGCCGCCGGCATCCGTATCGGCTCGGCGTCATGCCGGATGCCCGTCTTCGGTATCCACTTGTCCACCGGCCAGGTCTTGCTGTAGATGAAGTCGCTTGTCGCGTAGATGGGATTACTCTCACCGCCCACCACGATGAAGTTCAGCGTGTTCTTGTTCATGAACGGCGATTCCGCCTTCTTGATCAGCCAGTCCTTCAGCTCGTCGAGGTCTTTATACCCCTCATTGACGAGCGTCCGGGCCACGAGCGGATCGAGGATGATGGTAAAGTTCTCCATGAACATCCCGAAGTTCTTCATTGAATTGAAGATGTTCTCCGCCCCGCCGATACCGAGGTTGTTGACGCTCCAGCCACGGAACAGGCTGATGGTGCTTTCTTCCGGCTTGAACCCTTTCTGTACGTGGAAGGGCTTCCAGGGGTTCTTCTCCTCGTTCTCCCCGCAGCACATGTTGGTGTAGCTCAGGCCATTGCCAAGGGTAGCCATAAAGGTATCGCCCAGGCGGGCGTCCCCGAAGTTGATGCTCATCAGCGTCCAGGTCCGCCCGATGACCCCGTTGGCAAAGTTGAACGGCCCGAAGGCCGCGCCACCACCGTTCATACCTATCTCTTTCCGTACCGGCCCGTTGACCACGCACATGCACCCGTAGGAGCCGGTGGAACTGGGCAGCGAGGTCTGGTTGGAGGCTGCGAGAGCCAGGATGACCGGGAAGTGCTCCGGTCGCGCGCCGGCCATAACGGCGTTGACGGCTACTTTTTCCACGGTGTATTCGAGGCGCTCCTCCGTAGGTGTCACGGACATCAACCCGACGACTTCATTCGGGTCGTGGTCCGTGCCGGTCAGCATCTCCGCCACGCGTTCTTCCGTGGGCAGGATGATGGGCAGGCCGTCTGTCCAACCGTTCCTGATGAACATGCGCTGCAGGTTGGTCTCGGAATCCGCGGGCAGCAGGCGTTCGCGCTGCGGGCGCCGGAAAATCTTGTAGTTCTTCTCGGCATCGGTGAGGGGCGCGGTCAGGGCGTAGATGATCTCATCCATCAGGAGCGCGCCGGAGACGGGGTCGTTACCTTCCACGTAGCCGTGGAGGGTTTCCCGGGAAACCCAGCCGACCGGGTACGGGGGGAAGCTCCAGCGGAGGTTCATGCCGTGGGTACGGCCGTCACGCTGCATATATTCGGCGAAGCGTGACGTGACGATGGGCGCGGTGGGTATCTGGTAGGCGTGCTCAAGAGTGCGGGCAAATGCGGCGAGACTCGCCGAACAGCCGTCTCAGCCGCCTACCCCGAGAATGACGGCATCGGCGTCCTTCTTCACCGCCGGCCAGAACTCCGGCGCGTCCGCAAAGGTGTTGCCGGGCTTCACACGAAGCTCCGTCTTGACGGAAGGCATGTTGCGGGCGAACCACCCCTGGACTTCTTCCAGGAACTCACGGCTGCCGGCAAAGCCGGTATCGATAAGGATGACCCGCTTATCGTCCAGGTTGCCGGGGCGCGGGGCCATCTGGAGTGATTCAAGTTTTTCACGTGATATCGTGGGCTGCACGGCGGGGTCCGTGATGGCCATCATGTTGTCTTCCGGGTTCAGGCGGTTGCCGAAGACGCCGGAAGGCTGGCCTTTAGGATCGAGAACAGTTATTGTTTTCGTGACCATGTGTATCTCCTTGTTACTGACTCAATAAATTAAACCATTGCAGGGCGGCCGGCTTCAAGCGCATGCGTTCCGGGAAGCGGAACCGGAAGATGGCTTGATGTTGCCGTCTTGTTATTGCCATTGGTTGAGATTTTTTTCCCAACGGCAGTTGACAACCATATTGTACTGAGCTACACTAGTCTGAAAATTACAACGCTTGTAATAAACAGCGACCGAACATCGCTTTCAGTATTACCGGAAAGGAGGTAGGTTTCAGGGTACGTAAATACCGTTTTATTTCTCGCGTTAAGAGAGGTTGAGTGAAAATGAAAAGATTTTTGTTCCTGGCATTGATTTCCATTCTCTTGGCCGGAATATTCCTCAGCAGTTGTGGCTCTGACACGACTACTTCCACCACCACGACAACGACGTCACAATCTACAACGACGACGTCTTCCAAACCCTCCGCCACAACCACATCGGCGTCCCAGACCACTACGTCGCCCACCGCATCCCCTACCGCCACCGGGGAAGGTAAATACGGCGGCACGTTCGTCTGGGTGCACAACGGCGGCATCACCCAGATCGGCGCTATCGCTGATAACCTGGGCATCCCCGCCCAACGCAACACCTACCCCATGTTCGAAGGCCTGCTCCGGACCGATGAGCAGGACAACATCCAGCCCTGGCTGGTTACTTCCTGGGACATCTCCGCCGACGGTAAGTTGATTACATTCCACCTGGAAGAAAACGTAAAGTTCCATGATGGGACTGATTTCGATGCCGCGGCGGTCCAGTACAACCTGGAAGCCGTGGTGGCAGCGAACCTCGGCGGCACCGCTTTCATCAAGAACATCGAAACCTATGAAATCGCTGACAAATACACGCTGAAGCTGCATTTCAAAGAGGTGGATTCGACGTTCCTGCTGAACCTCGCCCAGGGCTATCTCGGCCTTATCGCATCACCCACCGCCATGCAGAAGCCGACCACGCCTGATACGATCGCACAGGTCCATTCGGTCGGTACCGGCCCGTTCCTGTTTGATAGCTGGGAGAGAGATTCCTATGTCCGTTACAAGAAATGGGACGGCTACCGCAAACCGGGCGTTCCCTACCTGGATAATATCGAAATCAGGAATACTGCGGACCTTTCTGTCAGCATCATGGCGCTCCAGGCCGGTGAAGTCCATGCCGTGGAAAACGTCGACCCGGTAGACGCTAAGAACCTCAGCGGCCAGGGCTTTACCCTCTACCAGCCAAACCTGTTCTTCCTCCACAGCATCTGTGCGTCCGGCGCTGATCCCAATTCTCCGTTCGCCAAGAAAGATGTCCGCCTGGCCCTCGAATATGCCATCGATAAGAGGACGATCGCCGCGGGCGTTGGTATGGGCTACTACGACGCCCTGAACCAGCTTGCCACCGAGAAGGACCCGTGGTATCAACCCGATCTGCCGTTCCGTGAATACGATCCGGATAAGGCCAAAGAACTATTGGCCCAGGCCGGCTACCCGAACGGCTTCTCCACGAAACTCGTCTCCGACGTCATGGCACGGAGGGACACATTGACCGCGATACAGACCTACCTCAACGAAGTAGGCATCAAGACGGAACTGGAGATACTTGACTTCGGCGCCGCCTTCGGTCTGCCGAGGCAGGGCTGGGATGGCATCTACTTCCCCGGATTCCCGAACGTGGGTACCCTGCTGGGCGTCAAGGGACGCTACGGTGACTCCACGACCTACATCAGCATGTATACCCCTGAAGGGTACTGGGACAAGTGGGCCGCCCTCGTCAAGGAAATCGATACCGCCAAGCGCCTCGTCATCTTCAAAGACATCCTGAAGACCATCTATGATGAGGCGATGTGCGTTCCCTATCAGGGCGATGCGCCACTGGTAGCCATGGTTCCCCAGCTTCACGGGTTTGCCCATCACGCCTTCCACGTCACCAGTTACTGGGCCCCCGGCGAGGTCTGGCTCGACGAATAGACAATACAGCGAAAAAGGGCTGGCCGGCATCGCAGAGGCGCCGGCCAGCCCCGACACCGGCCGTTTTCAATATCAAAAGACCCGCAGGCACCGACCGAGGTCAGTATGACAGCATACATAATCCGGCGTATATTAATGGGCATCATCGTCGTCTTCCTCGTCACCGTGATGGTGTTCCTGTTCATACGTCTCCTGCCCGGAGACCCGTTGACGATATACCTTAACAAGACCGACATGCAGCAATTGACTGAAGAGCAGCTTTACCAGCTCAGGGTAAAGTTCGGGCTGGAAAAGACGCTGCCGATGCAGTATGTGTCCTGGATCGGGGGCATGTTCCGGGGCGACCTGGGACAATCGATCCATTATGATATCGATGTCAGCATCCTCATCAAGGAAAGACTGCCGGTCACGCTCTACCTGGGTGTGCTATCCTTTATTATCTCCGGTGTGGTAGGGATATGCTTCGGCCTTATCTGCTCCCTCAAACGGGGGAGCTGGATAGACACAGCGGTCACGCTGCTGGCCAATATCGGGGTGACGATGCCCTCGTTCTGGGTGGGTATCATCCTCATTTATTTACTGTCCGTCAAGGCAGGATGGCTGCCCGTGGGCCAGTTTACCTCCCCGTTCGAGGACTTCGGCAAGAGCCTGCAGCAGACGATTATGCCGGTCTTCTGCCTTTCCCTCTTCCCCATCGCCTCGCTGACCCGCCTGACCCGTTCCTCCATGCTTGAAGTCAACCAGCAGGACTATATCCGCACCGCCTGGTCCAAGGGGCTGCGGGAACGGCTCATTATAATGCGCCATACCATCAAGAACGGCCTGATACCGGTAGTGACGGTGGTCGGCGTGCAGGTTGCGTTTATCTTCGGCGGCTCGGTGCTGATCGAGTCCGTCTTTAACATCAACGGCGTGGGGAGACTGATGACGACGGCGGTGCAGAACCAGGACTATCTCATCGTCCAGGCGGGCACGCTGCTCATCGCGTTCATGGTCATCCTTTCCAATCTCATCGTTGACATTTCCTACGGCTGGCTCGATCCCAGGATCAGGTTCGACTAGGGAGCATCACCATGGCGAACAATACCAGACAGAAATTACAGGCGGCGGAAACTGACGGATCTGTGGTAACACAAAAGCGATACAGTGAAACGAGAAGGATGATCTCCGTGTTCATCAGCCGCCCGCTGCCGGTCATAGGTTTCGTCATTATCCTGCTCCTGATACTGATGGCCATTTTCGCTCCCCTGCTGACACCCTATGAACCCAACAAAATGGACATCATCAACAAGCTCCAGCCGCCGAGCGCGGAGCACTGGCTGGGCACGGACTCGCTGGGCAGGGATACGCTGACCCGTATCATGTTCGGCGCCCGTACCTCCCTTATCATCGGTATTTCGGTGATGGTCATATCCTCGGTGGCGGGCATCGTGCTGGGACTGGTGGCGGCGTACTTCGGCGGGTTCACCTATCATATCATAATGCGGCTGATGGATGCTCTCATGGCGTTCCCCATGCTGCTCCTGGCCCTGCTCGTGGCGTCGTTGCTGGGCACCGGGATGCTGAACGTCATCATCGCGCTGGGTATCGGCATGATAGCGGCGCCATGCCGCCTGATGTGCGGCGTGGCAATGTCCGTCAAGCAGAACGATTATGTCCTCTCCGCCACGGCCATGGGCATGTCCAACCGGCGGCTGATGTTCCAGGAAATACTGCCGAATGCCTTCGCCCCGCTCCTTGTGATGATTACCATCGGTATCGGCGCGGTCATCCTGGCCGAAGCCGGTTTGAGCTTCCTGGGCATCGGCATTACCCCGCCGACGGCTACCTGGGGCGGTATGGTCAATGACGGCTACAAGTTCCTCACCACCCATCCCGTCCTGGCGATTTCTCCCGGTGTGGCCATCATGCTCATCGTTTTCGGTTTCAACATGCTGGGCGACGGCCTGCGGGACGCCCTCGACCCCAAGTTGAGAGGTGTAATCTAGGTTACCCCTATATATATAAGGTAAGGCAGAGGCAAGCATGGCGGTATTACTACAAGTTGAAGACCTCAAGACGCATTTTCATACTTACCGCGGCCTGGTAAAAGCGGTCGACGGGGTTTCCTTCGACATCCAGGAGCAGGAGATCGTCGGGCTGGTAGGAGAGAGCGGCTGCGGCAAGTCCGTCAGCATGCTTTCCATCCTCCAGTTAATCTCGATGCCGCCCGGCGAGATCGTCAGCGGCAAGGTGCTGTTCGAAGGCCAGGACCTGCTCCGGTACGAAGCCAAAAGCCCGGAAATGAGCGCCATCCGCGGCGCCAGGATCGCCATGGTGTTCCAGGAGCCGATGACCTCGCTCAACCCGGTCCTGACCATCGGACGACAGCTCACGGAGACCCTGGAAATCCATCTGAAACTCACACCGCAGGCGGCCGCCCAGCGGGCCGTCGAATTGATGCGGCTGGTGGGCATCCCGGATGCCGGGAACCGCCTCAACGCCTACCCGCACCAGTTCAGCGGGGGCATGCGGCAGCGGGTCATGATAGCTATCGCCCTCTCCTGCAATCCCCGGATACTCATCGCCGACGAGCCGACCACCGCCGTGGATGTGACAACCCAGGCTCAATTACTGGAGCTGATGCAGGACATGGTCGCCCGTTTTCGGACGTCCCTCGTTATCGTGACCCACAATCTCGGCGTGGTGGCCCGCTACGCCGCCCGTATTTATGTCATGTACTCCGGCCGGGTGGTGGAATCCGGCCTCGCGGATGATATTTTCCTCAGGCCCCGGCATCCTTATACCACAGGCCTGCTCAAGTGCGTCCCGCAGCTTGGGGAGACGCGTATGGAAAGAAAGCTGGTACCCATCAAGGGGCTGCCGCCCAATCTCATCGATATGCCGTCTACCTGCGCGTTCCTGCCCCGGTGCGAATACGCCATGGATATTTGCCGCCAGGAACCGTGGCCGTCCCTGAAACCCGCCGGTCATCAGCATTATGTCGCCTGCTACCGGGAAATATCGGAGAAACCATGAACCAGGAACAGACCGAAAACGTCGTCGAAGTATCCAACGTCAAGATGTATTTCCCCATCACGCGGGGGCTTCTTCGCCGTAAAGTGGGCGAGATAAAAGCTGTTGATGACATCAGCTTTACGATCCGCCAAAATGAAACGCTCGGGCTGGTGGGAGAAAGCGGCTGCGGCAAGACCACCACCGGACGCTGTATCCTCCGCCTCTACCGGCCCACCGCCGGTAAGATACTGTTCAACGGCACGGACATCGCCGCGATGAAGACAGCGGGACTGCGCCCCATCCGGGCCAGCATGGGCGCCATCTTCCAGGACCCCTACGGCTCGCTAAACCCCCGGCAGACGGCCCGCACCATTGTCGGCATGCCGCTCATCATCCACGGCATGAAAGCCAAAGGCGATTACGAAAACAGGGTGGAAGAGCTGTTCCGCCTGGTTGGCCTCGATCCCTCCATGATGACGCGCGTCCCGCACGAGTTCAGCGGCGGGCAGCGCCAGCGTCTCGGCATCGCCCGGGCGCTCGCCTGCAACCCGTCCCTCATCATCTGCGACGAACCCGTTTCCGCCCTCGACGTCTCCATCCAGGCCCAGATCATCAACCTGCTGGAAGAACTCCAGGAAAAACTCGGGCTCACCTACCTGTTCATCGCCCATGACCTCTCCGTTGTCCAGCACATCAGCAACCGCATCGCGGTAATGTACCTTGGCCGGATCATCGAGATCGCCGATTCCCGGGAGCTGTATGATAACCCTCTCCACCCCTACACCAGGGCGCTTCTCTCCGCGATACCGGTGCCGAACCCCATCCTCGAGCGGCAGCGCTCCCGCACCGTGCTCAAAGGGGAAGTTCCCAGCCCGGCCAACCCGCCCTCGGGCTGCCACTTCAACCCGCGCTGCAACGTAGCCCTGGACGAGTGCAGCACCACCCGACCGCAATTAAGAGATACCGGCAACGGCCACATGGTCGCCTGTCTGCGGGCTTGAGGCGCCGGACGGACGCCGGAAAGCTACCCCCGCTGTGAGCCGGACACGCCCCATTACGCCGCACCAGGAAATTGCACAAAATCTACCGGCCGCGAGCAATACGGCGAATCATAGGCTATAGTTTTGTCCCCTTCAAGGAATATCGCCGGCCTTGTATCACTTCTGTTCCCCCTGTCCAACCGCCGCCGGTAGGTGCTTACATGCAGACTGAACAAGGGTTATTTTACTTGTCAATAAAAGGTTAAATAAGGTAGATTAAATTAGAATCCTCCAATCATGACGGCGCTTAGAGAAATTACGCAGTAAGTAATGTCCAGAAATGATGATAAGCCGACGGTCAGCGTCTATATGCCGGTCTACAATTACGGCCGCTTTCTTCTGCGGGCGATCGAGAGTGTTATCCGGCAAAACTACGATGATTGGGAACTGATCATTATCAATGACGGGTCTACGGATGACACCCCTTCGCTCTTGACCGCTTACGAGGACAACCCCAGGATACGTATTGTCCACCAGGAAAACCAGGGGCTGACCAGGTCCAACAACAAAGCCATTCGTCTTTCCCGCGGAAAGTATATCATGCGGCTGGACCCGGATGATTACCTGGATGAGAACGCCCTCTCTGTCATGGCTAATATACTGGACCGCGGACCGGATATCGCCATGGTTTATCCGGATTACTGGATTGTCTCGGAAGACGGGGAACTGCTTCGGCTGGAACGCCGTAACAAGATATATGAAGAGGATGAACTGCTGGACGTTCCATCACACGCGGCTTGCGCGATGATACGGAAAACGTGCCTGGAAGAACTGGGGGGTTACAACGAGAGTATCCCCCGCCAGGACGGTTATGATCTCTGGCTGAGACTCGTTCAAAAATACCGGGTAGATAATGTTAACCTTCCGCTGTTTTACTACCGGCGCCATGAGAACAGCATGAGTTCCCGCATGGACAATTTGCTGCGCACCCGGCAGGAGATAAAACGTTCCTTTGTCCGGAACATGGGCAAGGAAACCCCGAAGGTCCTCGGCATCATCCCCGTGCGTGATGATGGTACCGGATCCAAGCCGCCGCTCGGTCTCAGGCTGCTGGCGGGAAAACCGGTCATCGATTATACCATTGGAGCCGCGATTGAATCCGGCGCTATCGATAAACTCGTCGTGACATCGGACAGCCCAGCTATCCTGGAACACGCCGCTGGTTTCCAGGGGGTACAGACCATCCGCAGGAGCAAAAGCCTGGCCAGACCGCATACGCCCATTGAGCCCACCGTCATCCATACCCTGGGAACGCTACTCAAGGAAGACGATTACCGGCCGGATGCGGTCATGGTGCTCTATATCACTTCTCCCCTGCGGGAACCGCGTCATATCCAGAAAGGCATCGATACGCTCCAGATATTCCCGTGCGACAGCGTTGTCTCTGTGTATGAAGATATCACGTTTCTTTACCAGCGCCAGAAGACCGGGCTCGTCCCGGTCGTCGCGGAAAGAAAACTGCGGAGAGATCGTGACGTTTATTACGGAGATAATGGCGCTGTGTGGCTGTCATGGACCGATGCCATTACCGAACAGAGTTTTCTCGGCAAATCAGTCAGCCATATTCAGATGACCTGGGAAGAAAGTTTCAATATACTGACGGATTTCAATTTCTGGTTGGTGGGGAAGATACTGGAACGGCGGCGGAACGGAGAAACCGGATGACCATGAAAATAGCCGATTTCGAAATAGGAAGCCGGACCTTCATCATCGCTGAGATCGGCAATAATCATGAAGGCGATTTGGCTGCAGCTCGAATGCTGGTGGAAAAAGCGGCTGAGTGCGGCGTGGATGCGGTCAAGTTCCAGACAATAAGGGCGGACAAATTCGTAGCCAGGACGGAAGAAGCCCGTTTTAAGCAAATCACAAAATATGAACTGACCGACGATCAATTCAGAGAGCTGGCTGAACTTGCATCAGGGTTGGGGCTTTATTTTCTTTCCACTCCCTTCGATACTGCCAGCGTAGATATGCTGGAAAATCTCGTACCCGCTTACAAGATAGCTTCCGGTGACCTGACCTGGCCGCAGCTTTTAGAATATGCTGCCTGCAAGGGTAAACCTGTCCTGCTCGCCACCGGTATGAGTAATGAGGCCGAGATTACTTCCGCGGTGGAGACGATCAAATCGGCTTCTCCACTCCCGGACGGAGAGCAACTAGTACTGCTTCACTGCGTTTCCAGCTATCCGGTCCCGGTGAACGAGGCCAATTTGCTTTCCATACCGTACTTACGGCAAACCTACCGGGTCCCGGTGGGTTATTCTGACCATACTATAGGGATCCAGGCGTGCCAGACTGCAGTAGCCCTCGGAGCCTGCGTCATCGAAAAGCATTTCACGTACCGGAAAGAGGACCAGACCTTCCGGGACCATGCTCTTTCAGCAGACCCGGACGATATGAAAGCACTGGTCGAATCCATCCGCAGCATAGAAGCCAGTCTGGGGAATTATGACATCGTAGTCACGGAAGCTGAAGACAAGAACCGGGCGGCCATGCGCCGCAGCCTGGCAGCGGCCAGGAATATTCGGCAGGGAGAGGCTATTACCGCCGAAGCCGTCACATTCCTCAGGCCCGGGACCGGCATACCGCCTGCAAAACTACCTCGATTTTTGGGGCGGCGTGTCCGGAAAGATATTGTTCAAGGTCACCTCATTATGAAAGAGGACATCGATGATCGTTAAGCCGGAGAGCATTCATGTGGCGGCTATCATCGGCGCGCGAGGCGGTTCAAAATCACTGGTCAGGAAAAACATCAGGCCGTTGGCCGGCAAACCTCTCCTTGCCTGGACGGTCGAAGCGGCTAAAAACTGCCCGCTCATTGACCGGGTCATCGTCTCCACTGAAGATGATGAGATAGCGGAAAAAGCCCTCGAAGCCGGGGCCGAAGTCCCGTTCCTGCGCCCGCTGGAACTCGCCGGTGATGATGTCCCCAGTATAGCCTTCCTCCAACATGCCGTGACGTGGCTGGAAACTCATGAAAACTACCGGGTGGATATCGTGGTTTATCTCCAGATTACTGATATCTTCAGGAAAAAATATATGCTCGATGAGGTGATAACGCGGCTGCTGCAAAATCCGGCGTTGGACACCGTTTTCGTAGGCCACCCAACTCACAAGAATTTCTGGAAAAAAGATGAGAACGGTTACCACCGCGTCGGTGAACCGGAGGACAGGGTGCGGCAGTTGAAGGAACCTCTCTACCGTGAAGACCCCGGCCTGGCCTGCGCGTCTCGAGTCGGGATTATCAAGGGCGGCCGAAGGATAGGGGATAACGTGGAAATCGTCCCGGCGCCGGATTTCGCGACCTCCATTGATATCCACGACGAGTTCGATCTCTGGCTTGCCGAAACAATCCTCAAGGAAGGTAAGCGTACCATCAACGACTGAGGATGTGAACATGGGAAGACCTGACGCGGCTGAGACCGGCCCCCGCACGGGCAAGCGCTATAGGTTGAGGACAACGCGTTATTTTGTAATAGCTTCCGGGTGTAGTTCGTTTCTACATCTAATTGGTACTCTGCTGTTAACAGCTTAAAGAATTGGTATTTGATATGAGAACCCTGACGATGTCGGTTTTTGGCAGGATACTTCCTTCAACCGATGGTTCATCGCTATCGGGCAGTATAAACCTGCGCCGTCTCGCTTCTCGGGATAATACGGAACTGGACATCGAAGACATCCTGAGAGAGCGCGACCACGAAACAATTATTGTGGGTTATAAGCTCCCGGACAGTGATGGCGAATACATCCAGATAGAGTTGGCGAAAGAGCGGCTGGTTCTGACCAGCGACTATTTTGGCGGACGCCTGCTGTATTATGCCGTTAATGGTCGGGAATTCGTATTCGGTACGGAAATTGATGAAGTCATCTACCATTGCGGGAGCCAGTTCTCCATTGATCCGGGTGAATTGGCGAGGTATCTGGCTTTCGGCTATCCAACGTTCTCCAATTGCCTGATATACACACCTGTCAAGCACATCAATGCCAACAGTGAAATCATCGTCAAACTAGACGATAAAAAGGAATTGAGCGTAGTGACCCGCAAACTTGATCGTACCTGGAAGGAGACGTCTCATCCTGATCTCAGCCTGAGTGAAATTCTACAGGAGGGTATTGAGAGACGGCTGGAATATCTGGACTTGCAGGAAGTTGCGCTGTTGACCTCGGCTGGTTTTGATTCCGGGATCGTCCTGGAATGCTTACGGCATCTGGGAATACCGACAGTCTGTATCAGCTACGGATTACCTGATTCGGATGATGTGGTTATCGGCCGGGAACGTGCCAGGATTTGTGGCTACGACCACATCTATTCCGATCACTTTATAAAGCTGGATGAGAGGGGCCTAGGCGACCTCCTCATGGAGTATAGCCGGCATACCGGAGGAATAGGCCCCGCCACCGAAATAGAATTTTTTGATTGCATCAAAACCTGGGATAATCATAATCCAGTGGTAATTCATGGCGCAGCCGGGGAGTTTTACAGGAATTATCTTAAGTCGAGGGAGTATTTTTCCAGCGTATATTTGACCCCTGAAGAAACAATTATAAATTATACGGAGTTTCACTATGATAAAGAGACGTACCTTGATATGATGTATGATGCCTTTGGCCCTGAAGATACTCTCACGAAGTTTTATGTCGAACAGAGGTATCCCAATAATGTCTGTAAAAACAAAAACCACATGGTACGTGATTATGGCATGTTATTGATTCCGCTGGCGAACAAGAATCTGTATAACCTGGTTTTCTTAAAATACGGCTCAGAAATCAGGAATTCAGGGAAATTGATGGAAATGCTGCGGCCTAAGAACCATTATTTCCAACTGGAAAACACCATTTCCAAACCGTTCATGCGTATCGATCAATTCTTCTCTCGCATCCAGGGCATTCTGGTGGACTACCTTAATAATGGCTGCGATATGAGACAATACGGGATCAATACGAAAGCAATTGTAAGCAGTGTTGAACACTCAACCTGTACGGAACGGGACAAATGGTTTCTTACAAGGATCCTGAATCTATCCGTATTCTTGTCACAAGCATCAAGCCGCAAAGGAGTGCCTTCTCATGGAACCAGATGAGCGGTTAAGACGAAAAAACGAGTTTGACGGGAATCTGGTTTGTGGTGCTCGTCAATTCAACCAGGTTACCGGAAGAGACCACCATCTGAAACAAAGGGACACACGCAATAAAAAAGCGCAGTTCATCGATCCTGCCACGGGGACGCTGCGCAAGGACTACAGCGTTTGGCGTTCGTGTCCTGTCTGTGGCGCTCAAAAATCTGAAACACTGTTCCTGAAAGAAGGCTTCTCTCACGTAAGATGTCTCACCTGCAGCATGGTTTATGTCAACCCTGTTCTGGCTGAAGAACCGCTTAATCTGCTTTACAGAGAGGAGGATTCATATCGTCAGGTCAAGGAAAATGAACTGCAAAAATCCATGGATAGAAAGAGATACCTTTATGGACTGGACCTTATAGAAGAATACGCACCAAATAAAGGGTCTCTACTTGATATCGGTTGTGGGACCGGGCTCTTTTTACAAACAGCCAGGGAACGCGGCTGGCAAGTCAGCGGCATCGAACCTAATACATGGTGTTATAACCATATTATGCAAATGGGCATCGATGTCATCAATACCCCGATTGAACAGGTGGAAATACCGGCGGATTCGTTTGACTGTATCACGATGTGGACCGTCCTGGAACACATCGTCGATCCTGCCAAAATCCTTAAATCGATACATAGGGCCCTGCGTAAAGACGGTGTCTTACTGGTTGTGGTACCGAATGTCGATGCGCTTGCCAATAGAATTCTGCATGAGAAAAGCACCACCTTTGCCGGTGAATCCCACGTTAACCTCTTCAGCCCGGCTACTTTGACTCAATTGTTGCAGACTGCAGGCTTCTCCCGGATTCACTGCGAGACTGCCCTCTCGTTACTTGGTACGATTAACAACTATTTAAGTTATGAAAGCCCTCAGTTTGGCAATGGGACCGCAGTACTGGATTTTTTGACTCCTGAATATATCCACACGAATTTGTTGGGATATGTGTTGTTCGCTCTGGCGAGAGTGGAGAAACCGTAAGTATTTCACAGGTGTATATGGCTAGTAATGCAGGCAAGTCCTCGCTGAAACAATCCATCGTAATATTTTGCCAGTCTTACCCGCAGATACTGAACACCCTGTCTCTGGTCGAAAAACACATTGGTTCGTATGACATCGTTCTCGTCATCCCCGGCAATGAAGACCTGCGAAAGTTCTTTGATTTCCTCAATGCCAGGGTCTTTCAAAATAAACTGAACATCCTCTTTTACCCCTCTCGCCAGACTCCCGCTGCACTGGCCAATAAGCTTAAAGCCCTTTCATTGCTGGTTCCCTTCGCCGTAGAAGAGAGACAGCGGTTGAAGGCCTTTTATCGAAATAACCTCGCCGATATCAGCAACCGGCGCGTTTATTTCTTCAGCCGGCATTTTACGGATTCCGCCTTCCATTTCCTGGAGAAGCTCGCTGAACGAAACACCCTAGTCCACATACCGGACCCTGCTGCCGATGTCTGGAACATGACCGGTCCCGACCTGCTCAATCTACGGGACTGGGCATGGTTGCTCGCCCTGAAAGCCGTGTACGGAACAAAGCTGACCATCTGGAAATACGATGGGAGACGGACCACCGGCATTCCTGATACGTTCATGAAGAAACATGTGGAGAGCCTTCCGAGAGAAACCCGAGACCGGATGATCGCTTCAGTTGAATTGAAAAAATACCGCGACCTTTTTAAGGAAGATTTTGACGTCCTTTACTTCGGGCATGCCGTCAGACCTGAATGGGCAGACCGGGATACACTAAAAGCCGAACTCAACAGGGTCTTCAAGCTACTGGCGGAATATTTTCCGGCATCCAGAATCGGTCACAAATACCATCCTTCCAGAAAAATGGACGGGTCCTTGATAACCATCGGGACCGTACTGCCGTCTTTCATACCGGCGGAGTTCCTGTATCATGACAACGTCAAGTTATACCTGAGTTTCTGGTCGATGGCTATTGCCAATGTGGAAAAAGGGATTGCGATGTCACTCCTTGAC
This sequence comes from uncultured Dehalococcoidaceae bacterium, assembly GCA_964595455.1. Classification (GTDB taxonomy): domain Bacteria; phylum Chloroflexota; class Dehalococcoidia; order Dehalococcoidales; family RBG-16-60-22; genus DAOUEG01. The sequence goes on along the minus strand of CAZQQL010000044.1, from coordinate 7,065 downwards.
ATCATCTCGTTCAAAGACCCCGCGCAGAAAAGATGGCTGAAAGACGTCCTGGTAAAACGCAGCAAGTCTGAAATACTGTTTCCCGGCTCGCTCGATGAACTCGAAAGCATACTTGTTAAGAGGGGATATGCGAGGATATCGGCCAATAAATAAAAGCATCTCCTGCAGCTTTAATCATAGGAAGGGGAAGCATGAGTAAACTGAACAAGCTGGTACAGTATTCACTGAAGCTGCCTGTCCTCAAACGCTATGTGACCAAACTGGAAATAGCTATTACGGACTTCTGCAATCTGGACTGTCACCTTTGCAGCCAGGGAACCCCTCTCCAACAGGACAAGAAGACCATGTCACTGGATGAGATCAAGAGGATAAGCCGCTTCTTTAAGCCGTACGAATTCAAAGCTGTAAAGCTGTCCGGCGGGGAACCAACCCTGCATCCTCAATTCAGGGAGATCTGCGGCGCCATACAGGATTTGTTTCCTTCTTATGAATATCAGTTGGCGTCCAATGGCTTCAAACTCGAAGAGTATCTTGAATGTCTGGGATTCTTTTACTCCGTCGAAATCAGCCATTATCCAGGCCAGAATGATGAAACTTTCCAGCGCCTTGCCGCCCTCAAAAAACCCAACTTCCTCATGTACACCAAAGAAGACTATGAGGAAATGTCTGATGTATTTGCTGAAAACAACCTGAATAAAACCGGGATTTACCGGCGTGTCCCAAGACCTATATCAAGAAGATCGTGCAGTCCCGCATCTATCCTTGCTGTATCATCTTCGGGCAGTCAGTCAGACAGGGCATTGACCGCGAAGCCGTCAGTGTTGCCATCGATGATAATTGGAGAGAGAACCTGCAGAAAATCGATATCGAACCGTTTTGCCGGCATTGCTATATGAACGTCAGGACGAAGTAACCAGGACTTCTCCTGCATCCGTTACATCTTCATTGTTCGTCCACATATGAACTCGTTTCCTTGTCCCTCCTGACGAGGCTGAGGAAAAAACGGAATTCGGTTTTGGAAAACCCTCCGGCCAGGAGAAGAACTGCAGCGTACAGCACAACACCGAATATCACCGTAAGGGTCACACTGAAATTCCTGTCATTCAAAAACCATACCAGTCCTGACATTACCGCAGAAGCCAGCAGGCTCTTCAGGATAAACTTCCAGGGGAACGTGAACGGTAAGGCTTTGTAGGAAAGGTAGCTCACAAAGATGAACCCCAGCGTGTAGGCCAGAAGCGTTGTCAACGCTGCGCCCATGATGCCGATAGACGGCACGAGTACGATATTCAATCCGATGTTCAAAGCCGCGGCAGCGACCCAGATGATCGCCATCCAGCCGGTTTTTTTCTTCAGCATCAGGCTGTACATGGTGATATTATGTAAGCCCAGCAGAGAAACGGCCAGGGCGATGATGGGGACGATGAACCGACCTTCACGGGCGATCTCAGCCGTGCTGAAGAGCCGCAGTACCGGCTCCGCCAGTATCCCGGACCCGAAAAGGAACGGGATGATAATGGCAAGGAAATATTTCAGGGTGTAATCGATGTGAACTTTAACTTCATCCAGCCGGTTCTGGTCATACGACTTGGATATCGTGGCCAGCAATACGAAAGTGAGTGTTCCGGTTACCGCGTAAGGCAGGCTGCCGATACCGTAAGCAGCGGCATAGATGCCGACTGACGCCGTCCCCAGGAAATACCCGATAACATAACGGTCGCTCAGGTTGACCAGCCAGAAGGCGATACTGCGCGGCGACAGAGGCAGCCCGTACTTCAGATACTCCTTCAACCGGGTAAAATGCGGCCTCCTGATGCCGATTTGCCTGACGGTATCGAGAAAAAGATAGAGGAAAAATCCTACCCTTATCCCCAGGAGGGACAGGATTATGCTGTTGACGCCATAGTCATTCGTGGCGAGGAAAGCCAGTACTCCAAGCTGAATGCCTGTTTCTGCAATCGTGATCAATGAGTATTTGGTTATCTGCCGGAACGTCCGGATCAGGTTCATGAAAAGCGTCGAGACCGGCATGACCAGGAGTAGGGCTGCGGTCAGGCGGACCACCTGGACCGAACCGTCAAAGAAATTGTCCGCGAGCGGAACGCTCAGGGCAAATACCAGTAAAGCGATGAGAAAATGGACAGACAGCGAGACAAGGAGTGTCGAATAGAAACCTTCCTGGATTTCTTCTTTTTTCTTTTCTCCCGCCAGGAATCTCACCAGGGCGGTACCCAGGCCGAGATTGGTGAAAGGCAATATCAAACTGACGGTCGCCAGGGACTGAGACCACAGTCCATATCCCTCAGGTCCCAGGTTCTTGGTCAGCAGGGGTAATTGGATCAGACCGATTGTAAAAGTGAGGATATTGGCGACACTGACAATTATCGTGTCCCTGGCGGTCTTGCGGAGCGTAGTGTCCAATTATTGTCCTGAAATGAACTTTCAATAAATTGGGGCTGGTTACGAATATATTCGCATTTTTGTTTAAAGCTAGTATACCATAGAACCCGATTCAGAAAATATCGGCTTTGTGTTAGCAACCACGCCTCTCATCAAATTGACAAAACGGAACGGGCAAGGTCATAATAGTCGCAGTTAATATAGCGGAGCTTGATGCTCTGTACCCTTTCGTGCTGATCATGAAATCAACCAATCATCGGCCGTGGAGAATCGCTTCTCCTTTAACTTAATATATCGATATCGCGTTATTTTTGAGGAAAAGCCCATGCAGAAAACCCTGTCAGTCATAGGCCTGGGTAAGCTCGGTCTTGGTATGGCGGCTTGCCTGGCGGACAAAGGCCATCACGTCATCGGTGTGGATATTGATAAAAAGGTGATTGACGCGGTCAATGCGGGGAAAAGCCCCTTGTATGAACCCGGATTGGACGCTCTTATCGAGCGCTGCAGCGGAAAACTGGTTGCGACCGATGATTATGAAAAGGCAGTGAAGCAATCTTCGGTCATCTTCATTTTTGTCGGCACCCCGAGCGATCAGGACGGCGGTTTCTCGACAAGATTTATCGCGCCCGTAGCCGTAGAAATCGGCAGACACCTGAAACAGGCCGGAGACTTCAAGGTTATAGCTTTGAGAAGCACTATCCTCCCCGGTACCACTGAACGGGTCGTCAAACCAATACTGGAAGAAGCCTCCGGGAAAAAATGCGGACGGGATTTTGGATTGTGCTACAACCCGGAAATTCTGGCTTTAGGGAGTGTCATCAGGGACTTCCTGAATCCTGATGTCGTGACCATCGGAGAATCGGATAAAGCCTCCGGTGATATGCTGGCGGACATATACGCCGCCACGTGCGAGAACAATCCCCCCATCGTAAGGACCAGCCTGACCAATGCGGAAATCGCCAAAATTTCACTGAATGTCTTCCTCACCGTGAAAATGAGTTTCGCCAATACGATTGCGGAAATCTGTGAAAATGTGCCCGGCGGTGACGTCGATAAAATCAGCGAAATACTCGGTTATGATAAGAGAATCGGCAGGAAATTCCTTACCGGCGCTACTCGTTATGGCGGGCCCTGCTTCCCCCGGGACACCAAAGCGTTCATCGCCTTTACCAGGCAGATAGGGTGCCAGGCGCTATTGGCCGGCGCTGCTGACCAGGTCAACGATCTTCAGAATGACCGCATTATCGAAACGATCATCAAGAAAATGGGTCCGCTCAAAGGGAAATCGATAGCTTTGCTGGGCCTGACATATAAACCGGATACAGATATCGTGCTGGAATCCGCAGCGCTCGGTGTGGCCCAAATGATTGTGCAGGAAGGCGCGCTGGTGAAGGTCTTCGACCCCGCCGGGGTCGAGAATACCCGCCAGGCCCTGCCGGAAGATCATATCGAGTATGCGGAATCGATAGGTCAGTGTTTGCGGGATACCGAACTCTGCATTGTGCTGACGCCGTGGAAAGAGTTCAAACAACTCACGCCGGATGACTTCATTCGGGAAATGAAGACCCCCGTCATCCTGGATTGCTGGCGCCTGTATAATAACATAGATTTCCGCGAAAGGGTTGACTATATCGCGCTTGGGCTGGAGGGCGGTCGGCCATGCTGACGTTTTTCGCGCTGCCCAAAGCGTTCGAAGGCCATACCGCTGTCATCCAGAGGAACGCCATCAGAAGTTGGCTGCAACTCCGTCCAGCTTGCCAGGTACTGCTCATCGGAGATGATCCCGGTACCGCTGAAACAGCCTCGGAATTTGGGGTCCGGCACCTGCCGGACGTTGAGCGGAGTCCCTCCGGAACACCCCTTATCAGCTCGATTTTTTCGCTGGCTGAGTCCGCCGCTGACAATCCACTGCTGTGCTATATCAATTCGGACATTATCCTGCTCGATGATTTCATCCCTTCCGTTCAAAGCATTACCAGGCAACCGTCGCTGGTTGTCGGCCGGCGCTGGGACATGGATGTCGATTCTCCCATAGATTTCTCTGATGGATGGGAACCCGGCCTCCGCCGGCAGCTTGCCCAAAAAGGGAAACTCCACAGCATCAGCGGCATGGATTACTTCGTCTACAACCGGGGTCTCTTCGGGGAGATCCCACCCTTTGCGATTGGCAGAACAGCGTGGGACTGCTGGCTCATCTATGCCGCAAGGCGCAACCGGGCGGCCGTCATCGATGCCAGCGCCAGGATCACTATCATCCACCAAAACCACGGCTATGCCCATATCAAGAAGACGGCTCCGGGTGTTTTTAAAGGCCCGGAAGCAGTGAAAAACCTGGAACTGGCCGGGAACGGGAAACACATGCTTACCCTGGAACATGCCACGCACCGTCTGACCGGCAAAGGACTCGAACGGGCCCGAAAACCCCGGGACTTCTATTTCAGGATCGACGCTGTGGCTCGTCTCCACCCCGCTCTTGGTTTCCTGCGATGGCCGCTTATCGCGATCATGAAAATCAAGCATCTTTTCAGTAAACCTGCCTGATTCTCCTGAAAGGCTGAGGAATGACCAGCACCATCACACGCCGGGAATGGGGAACGCTGCCGGACGGTAGGACCGTCCATCTTTACACCATTACTGATACAGACGGCCGCTGTGTCTCCATATCCAATTACGGCGGCATCATCACCGGCATCATCGGTCCGGACAGGGACGGACGCATGGGTGACATCGTCCTGGGCTACGATACGCTCGATGAATACTTCGAGGACAACGCCTACCTCGGCGCCATGATCGGGCGCTTCTCCAACCGCATCGCCGGCGCGGCGTTCACCTTGAACGGTCAGCAGTACCGCCTGACCGCCAACGAAGGACGGAACATCCTCCACGGAGGCCGCGGATTCAACACCAGGCTCTGGGACGCCGAAATAATCGAAAACGGCGTCCGTCTTCACTATCTGAGCCCGAACGGAGAAGACGGCTTCCCCGGCAACCTGGAGGTGACCGCTGTGGTGACCTTTGCCGATGTGCTCAACATCGAATTCACGGCGGTCCCGGACCAGGATACCGTTATCAGCCTTACCAACCACTCCTTCTTCAACCTGCGTGGCGGCGGCAATGTGCTGTCACACCGGCTCTCCATCAACGCCGATGAATATCTGACTGTGGATAAAGAGTTGATACCGGTCGCCCGCGCGCCGGTGGCAAATACCCCGTTCGATTTCCGTGCTCCACGTGAGATCAGGGACGGCTCTTACGACCACGCCTTCGTCCTGGACGGGGCGGACCCCGCCGCCAGCCTGTACGACCCCGAAAGCGGGCGTACCCTGGAACTACGCACTAACATGCCCTGCCTGCAATTTTACGCCGCGGGCTGCCTGGGCAAACGCCGCGGTAAAGGCGGAGCTGGGTACGACAACCACAGCGGACTGGCGCTGGAACCCCAGCATTTCCCGGACAGCCCCAACCGGCCGGACTTCCCGTCCCCGGTGGTGCGGGCCGGGGAGACGTACCGCCACCTGATTTCATACCGGTTCGGCGTCAGAAAACCCTAGAAAGTTCCCCGTAATCGCGGGTCGAGGGCGTCCCGCAGACCATCGCCGACCATGTTGAACCCGAATACCACCAGCATGATGGCAATTCCCGGCGCGAACGAGAGCAGCGGCGCTTCGAGCAGCCGGTAATACCCGCTGTTGATCATCCCGCCCCAGGACGGCGTGGTGATATCGATGCCGATGCCAAGGTAACTCAACCCGGCCTCAGCGAGTATCGTCATCCCCATCATCATCGTGATCATCACGATGAACGGCGGCAGCGTATTGGGAAAGATGTGCCGCAGCATGACCCGCAGGTTGCTCGATCCCAATGAATGCTGGGCCATGACATAGTCGTTTTCCTTGACGGACAGCGTCTGCCCGCACATGACACGGGCATACCCGGGGATGAGCGAAATACCGAGCGCCGTCATCACGTTGAAGAGACTACCCCCGAGAAGCGAGGCGATGACCAGCGCCAGCAGTATCATCGGGAACGCCATCAGGGCGTCCATGACCCGCATGATGACGGCGTATACCCAGCGACCGAAGTACCCCGCGAGGAGGCCCAGTACCATACCGACCACCGCCGCGATACCCAGGGCCACTACGCCGACCATAAGGGTGGTCCGTGAACCGTAAATCACCCGGCTCAGGATATCGCGGCCCAGGGAGTCCGTCCCGAGCCAGTGTTTCAGCGAAGGCGACGCCAGCAGGTTCGTGTAGTCCTTTTCCTGGGGATCGTAAGGCGCCAGCAGCGGCGCAAACGCCGCCGTCAACAGGAAAGCGATGACGATGATGAACCCGAATACCACCAGCCCCCGGCTCAGGAAGACCTTGCGGAACCGTGTGAATTCGCTGATATGCGGCGGCTGCTCCGTAAAAGCATTTTCCCTGGCGGACGTATCAGCGGTCATGGTCATGTTCCTTATCCCAACCGTATCCTCGGGTCGAGCCACCCGTATGAAATATCGACGATGAGGTTCGCCAGGATGATGCCGGCGGCTATCACCAGCGTGACACCCTGGGTCACCGCAAAATCATGGTTCTGGACGGATGTCACCACCAGCCGCCCCATGCCCGGAATGGCGAACACCTGCTCGATCAGCACGGCCCCGCCGAGTATCCCCCCGAG
>CAZQQL010000043.1:0-24906 GCA_964595455.1 uncultured Dehalococcoidaceae bacterium | reverse complement strand
CCCATGTAGATGATCATGGCGCCGCCGAGGACGGCCAGGACCAGGCTGAGTATCTCGTTCTCGAAGAAGCGGGCCAGCCCGAAGTAAATGAGGAGGATGAGGGGCACCTCGATGACCGCATGGCCGAGCGAGACGAGCAGGCCCGCCCACGGGGACTTGAGGCTCTTCGCCAGCGTCACCGCGAACATCGGGCCGGGGGCCATGACGCCGGAGAGCGAGGTGAGAATAACGGTACCGAGGGCTGCGAACAACGGCGGCTCCTGCTGGTAGATTCGTGTTTATTATATCATTTTTGAACGTAGAGACGCATGGCGGCCATGGTGGCAGGCTGTAGAATGGTACCGGTCATAGAATAGTCCGCAGTGTATCGGAGCGACCGGTGCCGTCTGATATCGGGAACAAGATCATCGACAAGGTCAGCCGTGGGATGCACCCCGTCTGCCGGTTTCTGCCGCAGCGGAGGGTGCGGATCCTGCGGTACCAGCGGGTCTATGCGCCGTCGGCGAAGTGCGCCGGGGCCATGACCGCGCTGTGCGTGCACCCGTACGAATTCGAGCGCCAGATGAACTGGCTGGCGATGCACCGCTACAACGTCATTACCCTGGCGGACCTCTACAACATCATGACCGGAGACCGCAAGATACCCCACCGGTGTGTGATCATCACCTTCGACGACGGCTACAAGGACAACTTCCTCAACGCCGTTCCCATCCTGAAGAAATACAAGCTCCGGGCCACCTTCTTCCTCACGACCGACTACATCGGAACGGACAGCCCGTTCCCCTGGCTGAACCTGAACAACGGGCTGAAGGAGGAATACGAGAGCCGGAAGCAGTACTGGCTGCCGCTCAACGTCGAAGAGATCAGGATGATGGTGAAGCTCGGGCACTGCTTCGGATCGCGCACCCGCCGGAACATTCCGCTCACGGAAGCCACCGAGTCCAAGCCGGACGCGGTGAAGAAATACCTCATGGAGTCCATCTGGCAGTTGGACAAGATCGCCGGCGACGGCGTGAGCTGCTTCTGCTATCCCGCTGACAGCTTTACGGACCCGGTCAGGAACCAGGTCGTGCTGGCGGGGTTCGACATAGCGGTGGGGCCGGAAGGCGGGAGCAACGGCATCGATGGCGACTACTTTTCGCTGAAGCGCATCCCTATCCAGGAGACCGACAACCTGCAGACGTTCATCCGGAAGATAGACGGCGCCTTCGACTGGTGGTACGGGCTGGTGAAACCGGGCGTGATACGGGCCAAGGAGCTTTACCGGGAATACCGGGAGCAGAGCAAAAAGTAGATATCAGAGGATTCGGCGGGTAAAAAGGGTAGACAGGTTTTACCCCGCCCTACGAGACTATCATCTCACTTTCATTCGACCTGTTAGTTTTCTAACTCCCTCACCGTCATTTGGCATTTTTCGCGCGTTCTTCTATACTGGGGCGAAAGGGAGTCAGGAATATGTCGCTTGACCTTACCAGGGTGGCCGCGCAGGCAGGCGCGATGATCGGATCGCTGAAGAACACCGGGGCGGAGCGTCGGGCGAAGCTGGCCTTCGCGCTGGCAACGCTGAACGACCCGGCCATCGACGCAGGTGACCTGAAGAAGAAAATCGACGCGGCCCGGACCACCTGGCTGGTGGCGGGGCTGACGGAAGGGCTGAACGAGCGCTATCCGGCCCCGGCCATTCCGAAGGACTTCACGGTCATGGCGACGGACGGCTCCCACATCGACGTGGACCGGCACCGGGCGGCCCGCTGCTACCTCATCAACACCGGCTCGGTCTCGCTGACCTACGGCAGCAAACCTAACGCGCAGTTGTCCAGCGCACCGACACTTTACGCGGACCCCAAAGACATGGTCGTCACGCAGCCGGGCGGCGGCCGCGAATACCTGATGGACAGCAACCTTCTCGGCATCAAGCGGAGCATCGAAGAATGGCGCGCCCTAACGGAGATGGCGAGACTGCAGCCGCAGGGCAGCACGACGCTGGCTCTCATCGACGGGACGCTCATCCAATGGGGACTGGAAGGCTACCCGGACTACGTGGCCGACGTCCTCCTGGTCAAGGGCTTCCTGGCATGCCTCGATGCGATGAAGAAGCTCAGCGCGGACCGGACGCTCGTGCCGGCCAGCTACATCAGCTTCCCCGGCGGAACAGACGTGGTCAATGCCTTGCGGGTGGCCGTCTGCCCCAACGACATCCCCGATTGCGACCGGGACTGCCCGGCGGGCAAGGAACGCGCCTGTGAACGCGTCGCCGGCCTGCGCGACCGGGACATCTTCTCCGACCTACTGGCGCCGGGCGAGCGTTCCGGGCTCTTCGTTTCCCCTTCCAGGATAACGGAACGGTACGGGGAACACCGAATCTACTTTTTCTACGTGAAAACGGGCGACGAGATAGCCCGCATCGAAGTGCCGCAGTGGGTGGCCCAGGACAAGCATCTCGTAGATTTAGCGCACGGCCTGGCGCTCGACCAGTGCCGGAAGGGCCATGGCTACCCGGTGGCCCTCAGTGAGGCCCACGAGCAGGCGGTAGTGACCGGGGCCGACCGGGAGTATTTCTGGGAACTGATAGAATCCCTCATGGCGGACGAGAAGATATCCACGACCGGTTCCGCCAAGAGCCTGAGCAAGAGAACGCGGTGGATTTAATAAGGGAGTATCTCGTGACCAAACTAACAGCGAACACCGTGAAATCGAAGCTGCTCGATTACGGCATGACCGTGGCCGGGATAGCTTCTGTTGACAGATTCGAGGGAGCGCCTCCCGGACACGGGCCGCTGGACCTGATGTCGAGAGCGAAATCCGTCATCGTGGCGGGGGTGAGGATACCGGACCCGGTAGTGGACTGGGACGAATACCATCTCAAGATGACCGAGATGGACACGGAACTGGGCATCCGGGCCAACACGGAGAACTTCTACCTGCAGATGGGACACTATGTTGAAGACATGATGCTCAACATCGCGGCTACGCGTCTGGCGAACTACCTTGAGATCGAGCACCGTCAGCGGTCGCTCCCGGCGGTCAATGCCACACACACCGGCCTCGGGCATCCGGTCGAGGAAGTGCAGTTCGGGTTTTTCTCCCAGCGTCACGCCGCGGTACGGGCCGGGCTGGGGGAGTTCGGACTGAGCGGGCTGGTCATCAATCCACGCTTCGGGCCGCGGATGCGGTATGTCTCCGTGATCACCGAGGCGGAACTCGAACCCGACCCCCTGCTGGCGGAAAAGGTCTGCATGCGGGGCGCCTGCGGCGGCGGTAACGGTCCGCTCTGCCAACAGAAATGCAGTAAAGGTGCGCTGCAACTGCGTGACGGCATCAACATGGATGAGATTTTCATCGATATCCCGGTCAGTCTGGACCGTCCGGGCTGCATCCCGGTGAACCCGGAAGAAGGCTTCGGTTGCACGTTCATCGGCACGTGCATGCGCCAATGCCCGGTCGGGAAACAGTTCACCAGGAAATAGAAAGACCTTGACAGGCGAGGCTAGGAGGAAGCGTGAAGGTTTCTTTAATCATCGTAACTATCCTGCTGGTAGCGGCCCTGGCGGGAGGCGGCTTCTTTTTCCTCAAGTCACGGCAGCTCAATGCAGATATCGGCGACCTGCAGACGGAACTCGCCGGGGTGCGGGACACGCTGATCTCGACGGAGGTGGAACTCGGCGACAAGACAACCGCTCTCCGGAACACGGAAACCTGCCTGACCGAAACGCAATCAACGCTAACCACCAGGGAAAGCGAACTGGAAGAGACCCGTCATACGCTGGTGCAGGCGCAGGAGGAGCTCGATTCGACGAAGGACGACCTCGATGCTGCCGAGAGGGAACTCGGCGTTACCAAAGCAGCGCTGAACATTGCCGAGAAGAGCATCGATGAAAAAGAGCTGGAACTTGATGAACTCAAGTTGAAGTACCGTTTCGCCAATGAGACCCTGCTCGGGCTGGACATGGGAATCCAGTTGAGCAGGCAATGTTATGACGTCACGCTCATCGATAACCCGGAAGCGAAAGACCCGACGTGGGCGGAGCTTAAAGCATTCCTGGCGGCGGACAAAACTGAGGACCATGAGTACATCCTGTACGAATACGACTGCTCACAGTTTTCCCGGGACCTCCATAATGCCGCGGAGGCAGCCGGAATCAGGTGTGCGGAAGTGCAGGTCAATTTTGAAGGGGAACGGTGGGGCCATGCCTTGAACGCGTTCCTTACCACGGATTACGGCCTGGTTTACGTGGACTGCACGGGAGGGCCGGATACCATAGCGCGGGTGGTATCCGGTAAGGAATATCGGGCGGTGGCGGTACCGAACGTAGTCATCAAGAACGTCCGTACCGACAGCTGGTGGAGTGGTCTGTGGATGTACTATTACATGGAGTCCAGTACCGGCGGCCATGCCAAGGTCTCGAACATCCGGATTTACTGGTAAGGGGACAGTGGTGGGGTTATAATTACAGCGAGAAACGGCGTGAGGTTGAACTTGAAAGAGATTTTTTTGGATATACAAATTGAGCCACTGCCCGAAGGTGGGTTTTTAGCCACGAGCGATGACCTGTCAGGCCTGGTAGCTCAAGGCCGTACCGTAGCCGAGACTCTGGAGATAGCCCAGGATGTTGCCCGGAAACTCATAGAGTCTTACGAAGAACATGGTGACGAACTACCTGCTTCATTAACAAGCGCTCCTCCAGCGTCAAATGGAGAACGGACAGTAAGTAGCGAGCCCAGGTAATGATTTGTGACCAGCTTAGTGAAAATAGACGAGGACGTACCCTCGTCCTAACCTTCTCCCATCACAGGGAGAAGGGATAGTTAGTGCGAGGCTATGATTGCGTGAATGACCAGCTTAGTGAAATAGGCAGAGGCGTACCCTCATCCTAACCTTCTCCCATCACAGGGAGAAAGGATAACAGGTGTAAGGCAAAGCACCCCTAATGTAGTATTTGAGGATTCCCTTTCTCGTCTCCTCTCCCCTTGTGGGAGAGGATTAAGGTGAGGGGTAAATGATAAAAAGCTGCCTCTTTCCATTGTCAAGATACTACGTAGAAATCAAACTGACGCTGAAAACAAGCTGTGGTTTTATCTCAGGAGCCGACGACTCAACGGCATCAAGTTTCGCCGTCAGCAAAGAATCGGGAGATTTGTTGTTGATTTTGTTACGTACGAACACAAATTGATAATCGAAGTCGATGGCGGTCAGCATAATGAAGAACTTGAAAAAAATAAGGACAATGGAAGGACTGCCTGGCTTGAAGAACATGGTTTCAAGGTTATAAGATACTGGAACGACGATGTTTTGATGGATACCAACCTGGTACTAGACAGCATTATTAGTGAAATAGGTAAAGACGTACCCTCATCCTAACCTTCTCCCATCACAGGGAGAAGGGACAGTAATTGCAAGGCAAGGCCTGTTTTGAGGGCCGGAAAATGAAACGGGCGAAGACGTACCCTCATCCTAGCCTTCTCCCATCAAAGGGAGAAGGGACAGTAAGTGCAAGGCTTGAATATGAACGACCAAACGACCAAGATAGCTGAGGTAATAGAAACGGCTACCGCGCAGTATATTGCGCAGTGCTATGAGCTGTACCCATCCCAGGAAGGGCCGAACCTGGGCAGCCTGGTACGGACGGGTGACATCTACGGCATCGTGGCGGGGGCGGGCACGACGAGCCTGGAACCGGGCCGCCGTCCGATAGCGCGGGGAAGGGACGAGGCGACCGAGGAGGCCGTGTTCGAGTCCAGCCCACAGTTGGCCAAGCTGCTGCGGAGCGAGATCACCGTGGTGGTGGCGGGGCACCGGAACGGAGCGGGCATCCGGCAATACCTGCCGCCGCAGCCGGCGCGCATCCACGGTTTCGTGTATTTATGTCAACCTGACGAGGTGAAGGAGTTCGGGAAGTCGTTCGGGTTCCTGACGATACTGCTCAATGCCGCCGTGGACGTGCCGGGAGAGGAACTGGTAGCAGCGACGCTCCGGAACCTGGCGCCAGCGCAGGAGGACCCTCGGGCGTTCCTCGTGGCGGCGGGGCGGGAACTGGCCGCCCTGCTGAGCAGCGATTTCATCCGGCTCAAGACCATATTGGGGAGGCTGCAATGAGCGAACGACTCGGCATTGTCACGGGGGCGTCGCTGGAGAGCGGCGTCGATGTGCGGCTGGACACACAGATATCCGTCGAGGACATGGTCGTCGGGCGCTACGTCACTATTATCGGGCAGAAGCGCCGTTTCTTCGGGATGATCACGGACGTGCGGCTCGGCCTCACCGACGAGCGCATCAGCCTCAATCCGGCGGACGTTTCCGATCCTTTCATGGCGGAGGTCCTCAGCGGTACGAGTACGTACGGGCAAATCCACGTCACCCCGATGCTGACCATCGGCGGAACTGATACACTCACCGAAGGGCCGCAGCCGGTCAAGACGATACCGCCGCACTTCGCGGAGGTGCACCTGGCGACCGAGGCGGACATGGACACCGTCTTCGGGGAGGAGAACGAGCAGCGCTTCAACATCGGCAATCCGCTGGACATGGAAACGAAGCTCTGCCTGAACCTCGAGGAGTTCGCCAAGCGGTCCAACGGCATCTTCGGCAAGAGCGGCACGGGCAAGACGTTCCTCACCCGCATCCTGCTGGCCGGAATGCTGCAGAAGAGCCGGGCGGTCAACCTGATCTTCGACATGCACTCGGAGTACGGCTGGAAAGGCACCCATGAAGGCGGCGCGCCGGTCAAGGGACTCAAGCAGCTTTTCTCCGACCAGGTAGCGGTGTTCACCCTCGACGAGGAAAGCTCCCGGCGAAGGAAAGTTGCCACGGACTTCGTGGTGAAGATAGGCTACAGCGAGATAACGCCGGAGGACATCGCCATCCTGCGTTCGACGCTTAACCTGACCGACCTCGCCGTAGAGGCCGCGTATCAATTACGCAAGGCGCTCGGCAAGGGCTGGCTCCAGCAGATACTGACGCTTTCCGACGATGAACTGGAAGAACTGCTCAAGAACACGAACATTCATGAAAGCTCATTCCAGAGCCTCAAGCGCGGCCTCGGCATCGTCGGGCGGCTGGGTTTCGTCGTCCCGGACGCGAAGGAAGACGCCGTCAAGCACATCCTGGACTTTTTGCAGTCCGGCCGGAACGTGGTGCTGGAGTTCGGACGGTACCAGGAAATCGCGGCATATTTACTCGTCGCCAATCTGCTTTCGAGAAGAATTTACACCCGTTACCAGCAGCAGATGGAGGAAGCCATCGCCGCGGACAATGACAGCCTGAAACCGCGGCCGCTCGTCATCACCATCGAGGAGGCGCACAAGTTCCTCAATCCGGAGGTAGCGGGCAAGACCATTTTCGGGACCATCGCGCGGGAGATGCGGAAGTACAATGTCAGCCTGCTCGTCATCGACCAGCGGCCCAGCGGCATCGACGACGAGGTCATGTCCCAGCTCGGTACCAAGATAACGTGCCTGCTGGACAATGAGAAAGACATCGACAGCGTGCTGGCGGGGGTATCCGGCAAGAGCGAACTGAAGGCGGTGCTGGCGCGGCTGGCGCCCAAGCAGCAGGCGCTCATCTTCGGGCATGCGGTGCCGATGCCGGTGGCCTTCCAGCCGAGGGAGTACGGCAGCGCGCAGAGTTACCAGGAGATTGCCGGGGTGAGACCGGCGAAGACGGCGGGGGAGATAGAAAAGGACATACAGGAGTTGTGGGGGTAGAGACAGGATGATAATGGAGGAGTTGTGAAAAAGGGAACGATTGCACCGATCATCAGCCTGATCTTCATTGCTTTTCTCCTGACTACGAGTAGTTGTGAAAACACGGAAATCACGGAGAACATCCTAGCCGATGGAGAGATGTTCGATGAAATGTTGATAAACCCAGGTACGGAATACTCCTCCCTTTGTGCGATGGCAGCAGATGCCGACGGCGTCCTCTGGATATGCCTGTGTAACCGCGTTATCGCATATTATAACGGTAAGTTTCAGGTTTTCGACCAGTTCAATACCGAGATTCCTTTTTCCAATACGCGCTCCTTATTCGTGGATGAACAAAACACCAAATGGTTCGGCAATAATCTGGGAAACGTGTTTTGCTATGACAACAAGGAATGGAAACTTTTACCGACACCTGAAGGTGTAGGGTCTATCAACAGGATTATCCAGGCTGAAACGGGTGAGATCTGGGTATCAGGTGTAAAGACCACAGGTACAATCAACGATCCCAGTTATGAATACGGTATCTGGAACTACGTTCAAGGTTCACTGGGCGATGTTTATTTTTCTGAGTTTGCAGACATGGAGATTTCCGACATAGCGGCTGATTCCGATACTGGCGTGTGGGCTTGCACCTATTCCGGAACCTGGAAACCCAACAAATCCCGGTTGTTCCGGTATGACGGGCAGACATGGACTTCACATTTAGACAATGTACCGGATTCACGGATCGTAGACATGCTGTCTGACAAAAAAAACGGGGGTATCTATTGCCGTACTGCAGGTAACAATGGTTCCATCTACAAATATCAAAACGGCATATTCGAAGATACCACCCCGAGGTCTATCCATGCCCCGTCCATGCAATTGGACAGCCGGGGTAATCTTTGTCTGTTTCTGGGAGGATCTCTCCATAAATATGATGGCAATTCGTGGAACGCTACTCGATTCGGAGACGGGATTACCGACAGCATCTGGCGTTACCATGGAGCCATCATCGACAGCAAAGACCGGTTATGGTGCGGCGGACTGGACAGCAGCCATGCAACCCGAATCATCATGTACGATGGTGAGGTTTGGTCCAGCCTGCCGGTAACAACAAATGACCCCAGGACCCGGTGGCGGCAAAAAGGGTTGGCTGAATTGTTTGACGATCCCACTACTACAGCCAACGCCTCTGAAATCAGGGAACACTTTCTGGATTACGTTGGTAAGAAAATAAGCGTTACCGGCAACACGCAATACGCGTGGATGAACGCACCCGATTGGCCGGGGCCGCTCAGCATCTTTAATTTGAGCAATAACAATCTATGGCTTTTTCCCGAGTATCACCCTGCGTTAAAACATCTGCAACAAACAACCGGCTTCACAAAAGGCGATCAGTTCAATAACCTGTGGGAACAATCAACTCCCAAGGAATATGTCGGTTACCTGGAACCGGAACAATACCATAACGGAAACCAGGTCTTCATCCTGTATATTACGGAAATCTATCCTCCCGAGACGACCGAACAAGAAAAACAGGCATATAGAGACATATACCGCGACTACATTGTCAATGCTGAATCAGTGAGAGAGGAAATCATCCCGGTCCTGAGCGCGTGGGTTTCGGCCCGGAAATCAGGGGTGGTGAAAGAATTACTGCGGGTCTTTCATCCGGAAAGCTCTGTCTACAGGGAGTACACCGACTCGCCCTATTCCCGGGAAAAAACACAGATTTATTCCATTGAGATTGTTTTTAATATTAACAATATCCGTATCGAAGCTGATGGAGATACAGCACGAGTATATTTTTCCGACATCGTTTATAATCCGCCTGATGGTACATATCAGGACACTTATTACGAGTTTGCCATCATACCATCCATGCCGATGATACTGAAAAAAGATGGAGAGATTTGGACAATTATGGAGGAAGGCTATTATTCAATCGCTACCGATGGTAACGGTGGTATTCCCACAACGACGACATGATCCGCAAATAAATGATTCAACTACAGCGAAGGATTTGTAGAACAATTTCCCGGTCAGAAAGAGACAGGTTTTCGGCGCATAGAAACGGGACTCAGGATGGCGAAGGAGAGTGGTGGGTTACGCTGCGCTATACCCATCCTGCGGCTATACCGGGACCATCGAGATGGGGGGGCTCTTCGTGAGTGAACAGTATTCACCCTCATCCTAACCTTCTCCCATCAAGGGAGAAGGGACGAGAAAAGGGACGACTTCACCCTCCTTCTCCCTCTCCGCGGGCGGCGAGGGAGCGACAGGTTGGTGAGAAGGGACAAGATTAAGACATCGGCAATGGTCTACGGGTAGACATCGACGGAGGAGGAAAACCCACCCTGCCTCCCTTAAAAGGGAGGCGATAGATTCACATGGGTTTGCTTCAGGCAGCAAGCCGCGAAGGCAGAAGCAATGAACGGACCGGCTAACCCTAAGAAGATAGGCCTGGCGCTGAGCGGAGGCGCGGCGCGGGGGCTGGCGCACATCGGGGTGATACGGGCGCTTGAACATGCCGGCATACCCATCGATATCATCGCGGGAACGAGCGCCGGGGCCATCATCGGGGCTTCCTACGCCTGGGATAAGGATGTCGCCCGGATGACGCGGGACGCGCTGGAGGCCAACTGGAAGAGGATGACGCCGCTCCTCGATGTCTGCTTTCCCCGGACCGGGCTCATCAAGGGCAGGAAAATCCAGGACCTTATCGCCACCTACGTCGGCGGTGAAGAAACGGAGTTCAAAGACCTGAAGCTGCCGTTCGCCTGCGTGGCATCGGACATCGATACCGGCGAAGAGGTCGTCATGGATTCCGGCAATGTAGCGGAAGCGCTGCGGGCGACGATATCCATCCCCGGCATCTTCACGGCGGCTCCTTACAACGGCCGGTACCTTGTCGACGGGGGGCTGACGACGCCGGTGCCCGTCCAGACAGTCCGGGACATGGGCGCGGATTTCGTCATCGCGGTGAACGTTAACCCGGACGTGACCGGGCGCATGGGCAAGAACAGCCGTAAACGCGTCCTGGCCGGCAAGCCGCCGAATGTTTTCCAGGTACTCACCCAGACGATCTATATCGCGACGTATTCCATGGCCGCCGCGGCGCTGGCGACAGCGGATGTGGCCATCGAGCCGGACATGGAAGATATCAATGTAGGCGATTTCAACCGGGGCCGGGAGATCATCACCACCGGGCGTGAAGCGACGGAAGCGGCGATACCGGAGATAACAGCAAAACTCGGAATAGATTAAGCCGACAGGAGGAAAGCAGTGAGGTTCCTAGCAGGCGTCGCTGTGGTACTGTTCGCCGTCGCCGCGGGTTCCTTTGTCCTGGGGAGTTTGCTGGAAGGAATCAAAGGAACAACGATTTTTCACACCGCGTTTTCGGTATTATTTGCATTTGGTTGATAGAGCAAGGTGTCAGCTCGAATCAACCCCCAGTGCATGCGGCAATCCCGGGATACGGATTGCTTCGGTCCCGATAGAAATCGGGACGCTCGCAATGACGTTCTCCCCGCCGCGAGTTTCGGAATGTCCTGCCCGGACGGGAATATCACAATGCTAATTCAAGCAGAACCGGATTTTCTGACACATGCACTGAGAATATGGTATAATCAGCCGTCGTTATTCCAATAGATTTCCGGGGTCTATTGATTGGATATCAGAGAAAAGCGTCATTTTGCCTATCAGTTTGTCTGCGATAAACTACAGGCGGCCGGTTTCAGGCCTGAAGACTGTTCCGAGCCGCTTCCGCTGTCCGATCTTTACCTCTTGAAGACCGGAGAGGGCGACCCGTCCGGGGAACTTGTCGCCGGCCTCCGGCGTATGTTGCGGAGTGTCGCCACGCCGGCCGAATTCGACCAGGTATTAGTAGAGCCATTTTCAAACAAACCGCCTTCCCTCTGATTTCCCTGCCCCACGAGTACTTCAAGGAGACTTTCACATGCCCAGAAACAATGACATCCGCAAAGTCATGATAATCGGTTCCGGTCCCATCGTTATCGGCCAGGCCTGCGAGTTCGATTATTCCGGTACCCAGGCCTGTAAGGCCCTCCGGAGCCTGGGATACAAAATCGTCCTGGTGAACTCAAACCCGGCGACCATCATGACCGACCCCGGGATGGCGGACGTCACCTACATCGAGCCGCTGGACCTGGATTCGATGACCAAGATCATCGAGAAGGAGCGGCCGGACGCCCTGCTGCCGAACCTGGGAGGACAGACCGGCCTGAACCTGAGCGCGGAACTGGCCAAAGCGGGCGTACTGGAGAAGTACGGCGTAAAAATCATCGGGGTGGAAATCGACGCGATCGTGCGAGGGGAAGACCGCCTGGCCTTCAAGCAGACGATGAGTTCCCTCGGCATCGATATGCCGAGGAGTGAGATAGCCGGGACCATCGAAGAGGCTGAAGCCATAGCCGGCAGACTGGGATTTCCCGTGGTCGTGCGCCCGGCATATACCATGGGCGGTACGGGCGGAGGCCTCGTCTACAATATCGAAGAACTCCGCACGGTCGTCAGCCGGGGCCTGGCGGCGAGCCTCATCAACCAGGTGCTCATCGAGGAATCCGTGGAAGGCTGGGAGGAACTTGAACTCGAAGTCGTCCGCGACGCGAAGAACCAGATGATTACCGTTTGCTTCATCGAGAACGTGGATGCGATGGGGGTCCATACCGGGGACTCCTACTGCACCGCGCCGATGCTGACCATCAGCCGGGAACTCCAGGAGAAGCTCCAGGTGTACGCACACCGCATCGTGGAGGCCATCAGCGTCATCGGGGGAACGAACGTACAGTTCGCGCATGATCCGAAGACGGACCGCGTCGTGATCATCGAGATCAATCCCCGCACGTCCCGCTCTTCAGCGCTGGCATCCAAAGCCACGGGCTTCCCCATCGCGCTCGTTTCCGCCAAGCTGGCCAGCGGTCTCACCCTGGATGAAATCCCCTACTGGCGGGACGGAACGCTGGAGAAGTACACGCCGAGCGGCGATTACGTGGTGGTCAAGTTCGCAAGGTGGGCGTTCGAGAAGTTCAAGGACGCCGAGGACCGGCTCGGTACGCAGATGCGGGCCGTCGGCGAGGTCATGAGCATCGGCAAGAACTACAAGGAAGCGTTCCAGAAAGCGATCCGTTCCCTGGAAACCGGGAGATACGGGCTGGGTTTCGCCAAGAATTTCAACAGCAAGACCCTGGACGAGCTGATGCTGATGCTTAATTTCCCGACCAGCGAGCGCCATTTCATCATGTACGAAGCGCTGCGTAAAGGGGCGGACGTCCAGCAGCTTTCCGAGAAGACGTACATCAAGGCCTGGTTCATCGAGCAGATGAAAGAACTCGTCGAGCTTGAAGAGAAGATCATCGCCTGCAAGGGCGGAGACCTGCCGGACGACCTGCTGGCACAGGCAAAGAGAGACGGGTTTGCGGACCGGTACCTGGCCAGGCTGCTCGGTATCAAGGAGACCGCCATCAGGGACCGGCGCACAAAGCTCGGCATCAACCAGGTCTGGGAGGCGGTCCCGGTCAGCGGCGTGGAGAACGCCGCCTATTACTACTCGACGTATAACGGCGCCGATAACTGCCCGGTAACACAACGGAAGAAGGTCATGGTGCTCGGCGGCGGGCCCAACCGCATCGGCCAGGGCATCGAGTTCGATTACTGCTGCGTGCATGCCGCTTTTGCCCTGCGGGAAGAAGGCTACGAGACCATCATGGTCAACTGCAACCCGGAGACCGTCTCCACGGACTATGACACTTCCGACAAGCTCTACTTCGAGCCGCTGACCGTGGAAGACGTTCTGAGCATCTATGAAAAAGAACAACCGGAAGGCGTCATCGTCCAGTTCGGCGGGCAGACGCCGCTCAACATCGCCCGTGAACTGGAAGCCGCCGGAGTGAAGATAATCGGCACCAGCCCGGACTCCATCGACCTGGCGGAAGACAGGGACCAGTTCAGAAAGCGGATGGAGGAACTCAGGATCCCCATGCCACCGTCCGGCATGGCCAGCAGTCTGGACGAAGCCCTCAAGATAGCCGCGGAGATCGGGTATCCTCTCATGGTCCGTCCGTCCTACGTGCTCGGCGGGAGAGGCATGAAGGTCGTTTACGATGACGGCATGCTGAGTGAGTATATGGCCGCGGCGGTGGACGTCACTCCCGACCGCCCGATCCTCATCGACAAGTTCCTGGTGAATGCCATCGAGACGGAAGCGGACGCCATTTCCGATGGGGTGGACGCTTTTGTCCCGGCGGTCATGGAGCACATCGAACTGGCCGGCATCCATTCCGGTGATTCTGCGTGTGTTATCCCGCCGGTGAGCCTTTCCGCCGAGCAGATCGAGACCATCAAGACCTATACCAGGAAGATGGCCCGTGAGCTGAAGGCCGTCGGGCTGATGAACATCCAGTATGCCATTGCGGAGAACATCGTGTACGTACTGGAAGCCAATCCACGAGCATCGCGGACCGTGCCGATCGTCTCCAAGGTCTGCGGCATCTCCATGGCGCATCTCGCCACCAAGCTGGCGCTGGGGAAGAAGCTCCGGGAACTGAACCTCGTGGACCTGCGGATCCCGCATTTCGGCGTCAAGGAATCCGTTTTCCCGTTCAACATGATGCCGGAGGTAGACCCGCTGCTCGGGCCGGAGATGCGCTCGACCGGCGAGGTCCTCGGCATGGCGGACAGCTTCGGCCAGGCGTTTTTCAAGGCTGAACTCGCCGCCAAGCAGGTGCTGCCGACATCCGGCACGGTACTGATAACGGTCTCACAGGAAGACCGACCGGCCGTGGAGACAGTGGCGCGGCGCTTTGCCCGGGAGGGTTTCCAGATACTGGCCACCCAGGGGACGCAGGAATTCCTGGCCTCCAGGGACATCCCGGCCACGAAGATCCTCAAGCTGCACGAAGGGCGGCCCAACATCCTGGACGCCATCATGAACGGAGAGATCAAGCTGGTCATCAATACGCCGAACAGCCGGCTGAGCCAGCACGATGATTCGTATATCCGTAAAGCGGCCATCAAGTACAAGGTCGCCTACATCACGACACTGGCGGCCGCCCAGGCGGCGATCACCGGCATCCATGAACACCGGCTGCGGGACACTCCGGTCAAGTCACTGCAGGACTATCACGCGGACATCAAGCCGATGGAGTAGACCGGCGCGGGGATGCGGATTGCGTCGCCCGCCTCAGGCGGTCTCGAAATGACGCTGCGTTTCTCTATCAAACCGAGTGCAAACAACATAGAAAACAGTTCAACTTTAAATATTGCGTCAGTCTTGTTAAGATAGAAAAGATGTTTATTGTGTAAGGAGGGTACACATATGAAGAAAGTCTCCCTGATCCTCGTTTTCGGCCTGGTGCTGGCGGCGTTGCTCGTTTCGTCCTGCAGCGGTTCCGGCCCGGAGAAGATCCAGGTGGTCACGGACGCCACTTATCCGCCGTTCGAATCGATGAACGATAACAAAGTTATCGAAGGTTTCGACATCGATGTCATGAACGCCATCGCCAAGGAAGCCGGCCTGGAAATCGAATACGTTAACGTGGCCTGGGACCCGCTGCTCGCCGGCATGGCCCAGGGCACTTATGACATGGCCATTTCCTGCATCACCATCACGGAAGACCGGGCCAAGGACATGCTGTTCTCGGAGCCCTACTACACCGCCGGTCAGATCGTCGTAGTAGCCAAGGGCAACACCACGTTCACCAGCAAGGACAACCTCACCGGCACAGTCGGTTCCCAGCTCGGGACCACCGGCAACATGGAAGTAGACAAGCTCAACGTTACCTCGAAGCCTTATGAAGACATCGGCCTTGCCATGCAGGACCTGATGAACGGGCAGATCGACGCCGTCATCTGCGACAGCCCCGTCGGCGCCAACTACGTCGGCAAGAACCCGAACAAGCTCAAGACGATCGGTGATATGTTCACCACCGAGAGTTATGGCATCGCCTTCGCGAAGAGCCAGACGGACCTGCAGTCCAAGATCAACAAAGCCCTGGCAGCCGTCAAGGAAGACGGGCTGATCGACGAATACGCCCAGAAGTGGCTCGGGAATTAATACAAGCAGGTAACCATTGACCAAAGGTTCATTCCAGCCGTTCGGCAGGGTCTTCTCCGGTAAAAGCGGGGGAGGCCCCGCCGCGGCCGATCCGCAGAAGGAGATAAACAACATACCGGGGGCCGAGGCCAGCGCCAAGCTCGACCCCTGGTGGTGGCTGGTCGTCGTCGTTGCGCTCATCATCGCCCTGATGGCGATCATATCGCCTACCCCGTACTGGGACATCATCAAGTTCGTCAGCGACGGCATCCTGATAACCGTCCAGTTGACGGTTTACTCCTTCATCATCACGCTCGTCATCGGCCTCATCGGCGGCCTGGGCAGACTGTCCAAGAACCGCGTCATCAACTTCATCGCCTCGCTCTACGTAGAGATCGTCCGAGGCATACCGCTGCTGGTACAGCTCATCTGGTGGTACTTCGCGGCCCCGGTGGTGATACAGGAAATCGGAAGATCGATAGGGTTCGATGCGATGGCGACCTACAAGGCCAACGCCATGGTGCTGGCGGTCATCGGCCTGGCGGTCTGCTACGGCGCCTACATGGCGGAAATCTTCCGGGCCGGCATCCAGAGCATACCCAAGGGGCAGATGGAAGCGGCGCGAAGCCTGGGGATGAACCATTTCCAAGCCATGCGGTATATCATCATCCCGCAGGCGATCAAGGTAGTGCTGCCGCCGGTGGGGAACGAGTTCATCATGCTCATCAAGGACACGTCCCTGGTCAGCGCGGTAGCCATGGCGGACCTGACGCGGCGCGGCCGGGAATACATGGCCGACCATTTCAACCCGATAGAGACGTGGACGCTCGTCGCGCTCTTGTACCTGATACTGACGCTGTTTTCGGCGCGGCTTATCTCCTGGCTGGAAAAGCGGCGGGGGATCGGGGGGTAGCATGTCCGAGCCGATCATAAAAATCGAAGATATCCACAAATATTTCGGCAAGCTGCACGCATTGCGGGGCGTCAGCCTGGACGTGGACAAGAGCGAGGTTGTCGTCATCCTGGGGCCTTCCGGGTCCGGGAAATCGACGCTCCTGCGCTGCATCAACCACCTGGAGGTCTACGATTCCGGCTCCATCACGGTGGACGGCATCCACCTGAAAAGCACGAAGGACATTAATGCGGTCCGGCGTGAAGTGGGCATGGTGTTCCAGTCCTTCAACCTGTTTTCCCACCTGACGGTCGTGAACAATCTTATCCTGGCCCAGCGCGTGGTGAGAAAAAGGCCGGGCGGAGAAGCCCGGGACGTGGCGATGCAGCTGCTGGCAAAAGTAGGCATTACCGATAAAGCGGACTCGTACCCGAGCGAACTTTCCGGCGGCCAGCAGCAGCGGGTAGCCATTGCGCGGGCGCTGGCGATGAACCCGAAGATCATGCTTTTCGACGAGCCGACGAGCGCCCTGGACCCGGAGATGATCAAGGAAGTGCTGGACGTGATGCTGGCGCTGGCCCGGGAAGGCATGACGATGGTGGTGGTCTCCCACGAAATGGGGTTTGCGCGCGCCGCCGCCACCCGCTGTATCTTCATGGATGAGGGCCAGATAGTGGAGCAGGACAAGCCGGAGGTGCTTTTCTCCAACCCGTCCCACGAGCGGACCAAACTGTTTTTAAGCAAAGTCCTCCAGCATTAATACCTGGCACAATTACCCATGACGGTCATCTCTGTATTCCGGCGGGTAAAAAGGAGGAAAGGGTTTTTCCCGCCCTACGAAACTCGCCCTTCGACAAGCTCAGGGTGAGCGGTATATTATATCCAAATTTTTGTGCTGAGCAAATCAAGTACGAACGGACCGGTCTGAAACCTGTGAGTCCCGACAACCTATGAACAATCTCCTGGTCAAACTGAAGTCCTCGGCCGGTCTGGCCGTCTTTTTTTTGCTGGCGGTAACCGCCGTCTGGGGGTGGACGTTCCTCATCGTCAAGGACGCGGTGGAAAAGATGCCGGTGATGGACTTCCTGGCGGTACGTTTCTCCGTGGCCGCGGCGGCCATGCTGCTCCTCAATCCAAAAACCGTCCGGCATACGACGAAGGGCGGGCTCTGGCGGGGCATCGTTCTCGGCGTACTGCTCGGTTCTTCCTATATCACGCAGACCTTCGGCCTTCAGATCACCACGCCGGCCACGGCCGGTTTCATCACCGGGATGTCCGTGGTCATCACGCCCATCGTGGCATGGCTGGTCCTGAAGGAAAAAATCCGCCCGACGACCTGGGTAGCGGTGGCCATGGCGACGGCCGGGCTGGCATTGCTGAGCCTGCACGGGTGGACCTTCGGGACCGGCGAGCTGCTGGTGCTCCTCTGCGCCTTCTGCCTGGCGTGGCATATCACCGGCCTGGGGAGGTGGTCGCCACGGTATGACACCTGGAACCTGGCTTTTCTCCAGATAGTTACCTCCGCGGTCATCTGCCTGGCGGCCGCGGCGCCCGGCGGCATCATGGCGCCGCCGGACCTCAGCGTGTGGATAACGATCATCGTGACTGCGGTCTTTGCGACGGCGGTAGCGTTCATCGTCCAGACGTGGGCGCAGCGGCTGATCTCCTCGACGAGGACAGCCGTCATCCTGACCATGGAGCCGGTGTTTGCGGGGGTGTTCGCGGTGACGCTGGGCGGCGAGGTGCTTTCACCGCGCAGCATCATCGGGGGCGTGCTGGTGATCGTGGCCATGCTGATGGTGCAGTTGATGGGCGGGCAGAAGAGCGTTACCTCGCCGGAAGCACTGGAACGGCTGGGGAATTAGGGTTATACTACAATAACCAGCGGTCCTGATTTTTTGTCCTTTACCATTCCTGTATCACTCCAACCGAGATAGGGCAATCTCAATCTCCGGGATTGCCACAGGGCCTGAAGGCCCTTCGCAATGACACTATCCCCTTTGGTGATGGGAGTCGAGGTAAATGAACACCATCCTTCATGAGCGCGTCGAGGCGGCCAGGGCGGGCACGAACCTGACCGTTATCTGCCGCGTGCCGTCCGGCTGGGCGGTGCTCGGGGACAGCCAGTTCCTGCGCGGCTATTCCCTGCTGCTGCCGGACCCGGTGGTGCCGGACCTGAACTCGCTCGATGCCCCGGAGAGGGCGCGCTACCTGCTGGATATGACCATCATCGGGGACGCACTGCTGGAAGTAACCGGGGCTTACCGCATCAACTATGAAATCCTCGGCAACACCGCGCCGGCCCTTCACGCCCATATCTTCCCGAGATACCTCACCGAGCCGGAAGAACGGCGCAAGACCCCCGTCTGGCTGTATGACAACGACCTGTTTCAGTCGGTCAAGTTCGACGTTCGGCGGGACAAAGACCTGCAAGTGAAGCTGGCTGAAGCCATACTCAGACGGCTGTGATATCATACTCTGTAGTATGCAACGCCTGCAGACCGAAAAGCTCCACGTCTATTTCCTTCCCGGCACCAGCCCGGAAAAGCTTAAGCTGCCGCGGCGTTACACCCTGACCCATTCCGACCGGACCGGCGAGCTGTTCCTGACCATCGGGCCGGAATGGGACCGGGATCAGGTCTCCGGCTGGTACACCCGTCTTATGAGAGATGAAGTCCTGGGGGAACTCGTCGAAGAGGACACGGAACGCGTATTGAAGATCAATTGCCATGTCAGCGGCGGCCTGGCGCTGGGCCCGGCCAAATGGCGTTACTCCATATTCCAGGCTGAACTCCGCCTCGTCCTGGAGGCCATCCGGGAAGGGGACGGCATCCTCTTCCGGGAGAACAAGGAGCTTGACGATACGCCGGTCAGGGTCATCTTCCACTCGACGAACAAGAACTACGACCGGACGGAAGACCGGGGCGCCATCGGGCAGTACACCTGAAAACTACCAGTCCACCGGGACCCGCGTGGTCTCCGAGAAGCCTGCCATAATATACTCGGCTACTTTCAACGCCATGAGGCCCGCGCCGCTCCGGTTGACGAAATCCGCCAGGTAAGGATGGCGTTCCAGGAACACAGCTTTCAGCGCCGGGTAGTCATCGCCCGCCTCCGATACGGCGCCCAAGGCAGTTACCGCGATGGAGGACTGGATGTCTTCCGGCCGGTTGGAGCGGTTATCGACGAGGAGAGCGATGTTATCGTTCTCCTGCATGTTCCGGTACTTGGTGGTATTACGATCGGTCACGAAAACCAGCACTTTATAGTCGGCGGCAGGTGCGAACGTCACCAGGCTGCCGTAAGGCTGCCCGTTGCCGACCGAACTCAGAGCTGCGAACATCTGGGAACCGAGCAGTGCCTTAATGCGTTGCAGGGCGTTATCCATTTCCAACCCCCGTAGTGCGATACTTTTATTTAACCACGTTCAGTAACTGTTTTCACCCGATTTCTTTCGTGCCCGGCGGCACGGTATAATGGGCTATGCACTGGGTTTACTATTTCGGCCGGGGCCTCATACGCATTTTACTCATTATTTTCGGGCGATGGAAGGTGATCGGGAAGGAGAACGTGCCGAAAGAAGGCCCGCTCCTCGTCATCTGCAACCATCTCCATATCGCCGACCCGCCCATCGTCGCGACGTTCCTGCCCCGGAAGTGCGTCTTCATGGCCAAGGACGAGCTTTTCCAGCACGGCTGGTCGCGGTTCTGGGTCAAGAATTTCGGGGCGTTTCCGGTCAAGCGAGAAACCGTCGACCGTGAATCCATCCGGCAGGCGGAGGACTGGCTCAAACGGGGATGGTGCGTTATCATGTTCCCGGAAGGGGGGCGCAGCCGGAGCGCTAAGCTGATGGAAGCGCTGCCGGGCGCGGCGCTGCTGGCCTCGCGACTCGGGGTGCCGGTCCTGCCGGTCGGCCTCACCGGGACCGACCATCTCCGGCATCTGGGATGGAGTTTTTTCCATCACCCGCTCGTTACCGTGACATACGGCAAGCCGTTCCAACCTCACGAGGGCAACGGCCGATTAGCCAGGGATGAGCGGAAAGCATTGATGGATTTTATGATGAAAGAGATTGCGGCACTGCTGCCGCCCGCATACCGCGGCGTGTACGGGGAGAAGAACGATGCCGGAAATTGAGAAGGCCAGGACGACGGGATTCTGCTTCGGGGTGCGGCGGGCCGTGGAAATGCTGGAGCAGATAGCCCGGGAACGCGGCGGCGTGGAGACGCTCGGGGACATCGTGCACAACCGGCAGGTGGTACAGCGGCTGCAGGACCTCGGGGTGAAGGTAGTCAGGGACATCGACGAAATCAGCGGCGATGTCGTCGTTACCACATCTCACGGCATCAGTCCGCAGCGTGAGGAAGAAATCAGGGCGCGGGGCAAGGAAGTTATCAGCACCACGTGTCCCAACGTGCAGCGGGCGCAGAACGCCGCCCGGGGGCTGGCCGAGGCCGGGTTCTTCGTGCTCGTCTACGGGGACGCGGGCCATCCCGAGGTCAAAGGCATCCTGGGGTTTGCCGGCAAGAGCAGCCTGGCGACGACGTCCATCGACGAAGTGAAGAGCCTGCGGCCAATGCCGCAGAACATCGGGATGCTGGCGCAGACGACGCAGGTCCCGGACCATTTTGCGGGGTTTGCCAAGGCGGTCATCGACCTGGCGCTGCGGAAGAACTCCGAGATACGGGTCATCGATACGATCTGCCACGACCTGAGGCAGCGGCAGCCGGACGCCCTGGAAGTGGCGCAGCGTTCCGACCTGATGCTGGTAGTGGGCGGACGTTCCAGCGCCAACACGACGAGGCTTGCGGAACTGTGCAGCGGGGTCACCGAGACGCACCACATCGAGACGGCCGCGGACATCGATCCGGCGTGGTTGGAGGGGAAAAAGCACATAGGGGTCACTTCCGGGGCTTCTACGTCCGATGAGACGGTGGAGGAAGTGATACAAATGCTGGAAGGAAAAAAGTGACAAAACATCATTGACAGAAGAACTTTTGTTCTTGTAGTATTTACTGGCCGGTTTACCCCGTCAATGGATTTTGCATACCCGAACCAGCGGATTTCCTTTTCTTGACTCATTTCCGCGCAACTGGCTATAATTGGACTATTGTACTCAACCTTGCGTAGGCATAAAGATATAGAAATATCCCTGAAAACGGCTTTTACGCCGCGTTCTGCTTTGTCCCGGATTCCCACACTGACCGGCCCCGGTTAGTTCTCATTTTGCGGAGGAGGCATACACTTGGACTATTTTTTGACCGATGACCAGAAGGTGATGAAGGAACTGGCCCGGAAGATCGCGGAGGAGCGCATCCTCTCCGTCCGTGCCGAGCTTGATGAAAAAGAAGAATTCCCCTGGGAGATCGTCAAGGCACTGGCGGAGGCGGACATGTTCCGCGTCTTCGTGCCGGAGGAATATGAAGGCCTCGGCGGCGGCACGCTGGAACTGTGCCTCGTCACCGAGGAACTGAGCCGCGTCTGCTCCGGCGTAGCGGTCACCTTCGCTGCCAGCGCCCTGGGCTGCATGACGCTGATGGAATACGGCACCGACGACCAGAAGAAGAAGTTCCTGCCGGACATCGCCAGCGGGAAGAAGCTGGGCGCGTTCGCCATCACCGAAGCGACCGCCGGCTCTGATTCCAGCAATATCAAGACCACCGCCCTGAAAGTGGACGGCGGCTACATTCTTAATGGGACCAAGCAGTTCATCACCAACGGCGGCGAAGCTGAGATCTACACTGTCATCGCCCTCACCGACCCGTCCCGCGGCGCCCGCGGCGCATCCGCCCTGCTGCTGGAAAAAGGCATGGACGGCTTTACCTTCGGGAAGAAGGAAAAGAAGCTGGGCATCCGCACCTCCGCGACACGTGAACTGGTCTTCAAAAACTGTTTCGTGCCGGCGGAAAACCTCATCGGCAAGCCGGGCCTCGGTTTCATCCAGGCCATGAGATTGTTCGATCGCTCCCGTCCGGGCATCGGCGCCCAGGCGGTCGGCCTGTGCCAGGGGGCGCTGGAAGCCGCGGTGGAGTACACCAGCCAGCGCGTCCAGTTCGACCAGCCGCTCATCTCCATGCCGGTGGTGCAGAGCATGCTGGCGGACATGTCCATCCTCACCGAGGCGGCCCGGGCGCTCGTGTACGCGGCGGCGCGCCATGTGGACAGCGGCGCGAAAAGCGTCACCGAGGAGTCCGCTTCCGCCAAGGTATTCGCCTCTGACGCAGCCATGAAGGTCACCGTCGACGCCGTCCAGCTCTGCGGCGGTTCCGGCTACATGCGGGACTACCCGGTGGAAAAGATGATGCGGGACGCCAAGATCCTCCAAATTTATGAGGGCACCAACCAGGTGCTGCGCGGCGCCATCGCGGCCAACCTGCGCAAGAGGAAGGGCCGCACCGCATGAACATCATCGTCTGCATGAAGCAGGTACCCGGCACGACGCAGGTCAAGATTAACCCGGAAACGAACACCCTCATCCGCCAGGGGATCGAGAACATCATCAATCCCTTCGATACCTATGCGCTCGAAGAAGCCGTGCGCCTGAAGGAAAAACACGGCGGCAAGGTCACCGTCATCACCATGGGGCCGCAACAGGCGGAAGATGCCCTGCGCGAGTGCATCTCCCTGGGGGCAGACGACGTTATTCTGCTCAGCGACCGCGCTTTTGCCGGCGCGGACACCTGGGCTACCGCTTTTACCCTGGCCTCGGCGGTGAAGAAGCTCATGTTCTACGATCTCGTCATCTGCGGCCGCCAGACCATCGACGGGGACACGGGGCAGGTCGGGCCGGAAATGGCGGAGATGCTCGGCGTGCCGTTTATCGCCTACGTCAGTGAGGTACAGGGTATCGACGGCGCGAACATCAAGCTCAAACGCCTGACCGAAGAAGGCTATGAAATCATCGGTTCCAGCCTGCCGGCGGTGGTCACCGTCGCCAAGGAGATCAACCTGCCGCGGCTGCCTTCGCTGCGGGGCAAGATGAAAGCCCGGAGCGCAACCGTTACCACCTGGGACCGGGCGGCCATTGGCGCGAATGAAGAAAACGTCGGGCTGGCCGGTTCGTCCACGCAGGTCATCAAGATATTTTTCCCGCAGCGCGTCCACCAGGCTGAAATGCTGCAAGGCAACGCGGACACGGCGGCAGCGGCGCTCGTGGAGCGACTTAAGAAAGCCGGGTTGTGCTAGGTCATGACCAAAACGGCCCATGTCGATAACACCAAGTGCGTGGGATGCGGCGGGTGTATTTATTCGTGCCCGATGGGCGTCCTGGAAGTAATGGACACCAAGTGCGTCGTCCATGAGGGCTGCATAGCCTGCGGCGCATGCGTGGATATCTGCAACTGGAAGGCCATCACACTGGCAGAGAACGAACCCGAAAAGAAGATTTGATTATTGGATAAACATATCAGCGTCGACCCGGCGCGATGCGCCGGTTGCGGCAACTGCCTGGCGCGGTGCCGTTTGAGCCTCATCAGGGTTGTGAACAAGATTGCGACGATACAGGGCGACCGCTGCGATTTCTGCGGCCGTTGTGCGGATGCCTGCAACTACTGTGCGATAAGCATAGAGGAAACAGAGTAGGTAGTGAACAATAACGGGATTACCAGGATAAAGATATGGCGATAAAAGTAAATCTCGATAACTGCGTCGGCTGCGGGGCATGCGTCCCGGCGTGTCCGTTCGGCGTGCTGAGCATCGTGGACAGGAAAGTGGTGGTGGCTGACGGCTGCACCTCGTGCGGTTCCTGCATCGATGCCTGCGGCATGGAGGTCTTCAGCCTCGAAGAAGTCGAAGTGACCTCGGAAGAATCGAAGACAGCACGGGGCGTCTGGGTCTTCGCGGAGCAATGGCGCGGGGCCATCCGCAATGTCTCCTACGAACTCCTGGCCAAAGGCCGTGAACTCGCCGATACGCTCGAAACAGAACTGGCTGCAGTCTGCTTCGGTCATGATGTCAAGGACCTCAACCAACTCATCGCCCACGGGGCGGACGTCGTCTACCTGGTCAACAGCCCGGACCTGGCGGACAGCCAGGAAGACCTCCTCACCGGGGCATTCATCAAGCTGATACGGCAGTACCGGCCGGAGATCGTCATCGCCGGGGCGACGGCGCTGGGCCGGGCGTTCGTCCCGAGGGTAGCGTCAATCCTCAACACCGGCCTCACGGCGGACTGCACGGGGCTCGACATCGATACCGAGCGGCGGTTGCTGCTCCAGACGCGCCCGACCTTCGGCGGGAACATCATGGCAACGATCATCTGCCCGAACAAGCGCCCGCA
>CAZQQL010000042.1:0-25738 GCA_964595455.1 uncultured Dehalococcoidaceae bacterium | reverse complement strand
CGCATAACCTGACCTCCAAGAACACCACCGGCATGGTGGTCAGCAGCTTCCTCGTGGACGTCAGGCGGGCCGACCTGGACGAACTGATGAAGAAGTACCCGGAAGCATTCCGGCGCAGGTACCACCACGGGGCCGGGCTGAGGATGGACGCCTGGGTAGAATAGCTAAAGTAAAAATTAAAGATCAGAGATCAAAAATAAGGGCCGCCGTTCTTTTCCAGGTGAGAAACGGCGGCCCGGTCATTTGGCGGGCCTTGTTGGTGAGTGCCGTAGGGCGGAATGAAGCAAGGCGCAACTCCGCCACCTTACCCGGATATTTGATCTCTGGTTTCTATCAGTCGGACTGTTAGTCCGCCTTACGCATTCCTTGAAATTGCCTCGGCGGGACGCCCACCCAAAAAAGTGACAAAACATCCTTGACAATAATCGTACATGTGTTCTATTATGTCACTGCTGCTTCCCTCCTGGCCCCACAACAGAGGCCACTTTGAAACAGGCGGCGGCGCTTGACACGGTTTTGAAGGAAACCGGTTTGAATATCATGGCGGGGTGAAAACACGGAAAACGAAAAAACGAATATCTGAAGCTGATTAGCCTCAGAGGTGATTCGTTAAATACAGATTCTTTGGTTTCGAATATCGAAGGGGTTTCACCAATACCGGTAAAGATAAAGAAAAGGGCCGCCATTCGCTTCCGGGGCAAACGGCGGCCCGGTCAGAATACAGGATATTCCTAGACCATGAAAAGGAGCTTGGAATAGGTCGGCATCGGCCAGTAGTCTTCGCTGACCAGGGTTTCGAGGACATCGGCGTCAACGCGGAGAGCGGCCATGCCGGTGAAGACCTTATCGCGATAGGATTCGGCCTGCGCTTTCGTATCGCCGTGCAGGGCGGCAGAGACTTCGATGGCCTTCTCGAGCTTGCCGAGATGGGTGTTGAAGGACTTCAGGGCGTCGCTGACCTTCTTCATCAGGGCCATCTCGACGGAGGCGTCCCCTTCGATGGCAGTGATACTGCCGATGGAGGCAGCCAGGTCCGCCTTGAACTCGATGACCGCGGGCAGGATCTGCCGCCTGGCCATCTCTACCATGACCGCCGCTTCGATGTTGATGGTCTTGATGTAGATCTCGTACTGGATCTCACAGCGGGACTCCATCTCCACGCGGGAGAGGACGCCCTGCCGGGACATCATCTCGATGTTCTTGTCGGCCCTGATAGCCGCGATGGCATCGACCGTGTTCTGGATATTCGGCAGGCCGCGCCTGGCTGCTTCGGCTACCCACTCCTCGGTATAGTTGTTGCCGTTGAAAATGACCCTCTTGTGCTTCTGAATGGTCTTCAGGACGATATCGAGGATCTCCTTGCGGATATCGGACGCCTTTTCCAGCCGGTCGGCGAAGACCGAAAGGCTCTCGGCGACGATGGCATTGAGCGTGAAGTTCACCTGGCCGATGGACTGCATCGAGCCGACCATCCGGAATTCGAACTTGTTGCCGGTGAAGGCGAACGGCGATGTCCGATTGCGGTCGGTGGTATCTTTGGGCAGCGAGGGCAGGGCGCTGGCGCCCAGGTTCAGGATGTCGGCGGCCTTGGCCTGGGACGTGCCGCCTTTCTCGATCTGTTCGAGGATATCGGTCAACTGTTCGCCGAGGAAGATGGAGACGATAGCCGGGGGCGCTTCGTTGGCGCCGAGGCGATGGTCGTTTCCCGGGCTGGCGGCGGAAGCGCGCAGCAGGTCGGCATAATCATCGATGGCCTTGATTATGGCGCTGAGGAAGAGCAGGAACTGGATGTTCTCATGCGGCGTCTTGCCCGGCTCGAGCAGGTTCTGCCCGTCGTCGGTGGACATCGACCAGTTGTTATGCTTGCCGGAGCCGTTAATACCGGCAAACGGCTTCTCATGGAGCAGGCATACGAGCCCGTGACGCTGCGCCACTTTCTTCATCACTTCCATCGTCAACTGGTTGTGGTCGGTGGCGATGTTGCCGGAGCAGAAAATGGGGGCCAGTTCATGCTGCGCCGGGGCCACTTCATTATGCTTGGTCTTGGCGGAGATTCCCAGCTTCCAGAGTTCATGGTCGAGGTCGGCCATGAAGGACAGGATGCGGTCCTTGATCTGCCCGAAGTAGTGGTCTTCCAGGTCCTGCCCCTTGGGAGGCCGGGCGCCGAACAGCGTCCGTCCGGCGATGACGAGGTCCTGCCGCTCGTCGTGCAGCTTCTTGTCGATGAGGAAGTATTCCTGTTCCGGCCCCACGGTAGTGGTTACGCGTTTCGTCGTCGTGTTGCCGAGCACGCGGAGGATGCGGAGCGCCTGCTTGTTCAGGGCGTCCATGGAGCGGAGCAGGGGGATTTTCTTGTCGAGGGCTTCGCCGGTGTAAGAAGCGAAAGCCGTCGGGATGTACAGGCTGCCGTCCTTGACGAACGCCGGCGAGGTGCAGTCCCAGGCGGTATAGCCGCGGGCTTCGAAGGTGGCCCTCAGGCCGCCCGACGGGAAAGATGACGCATCCGGTTCTCCCTTGATGAGTTCCTTGCCGGAAAACTCCATGATGACCCGGCCGTCGGACGTGGGTGAAATGAAGGAATCGTGCTTTTCAGCGGTGATGCCGGTCATCGGGTGGAACCAGTGGGTGAAATGGGTGGCGCCCTTGCTGATGGCCCAGTCCTTCATGACGGAAGCGACCACTTCCGCTACCTGGGGATCGAGAGGTATGCCCTCCTCGATAGTGCGTCGCAGGGACCGGTAGGTCTCTTTCGGTAGCGTCTGGCGCATAACGGCGTCATTGAAAACGCTACTGCCATAAATCTCACTTAAGGCAACCATTCCATCTTCGTTCGTCTGATCCATTATCTGCATCCCCTTCGTCAATGGTCAATGAATGATACATGACTTTTTCATTCCGGATACTTTTATCATAACGGCCATTTATTACAGCCATGTTTCACGGGCAAGGCGACAAAAATTATTTACAACCGGATTCTTTACGGTGTATCCGGACTGGGTCCATCGGCCCATTGACAGGCTAACGATTTTTTCGTTATAATCCGGCCATGAGTAATAATAACAAGAACTCAGCGGAACTCATCATCGACCGTTTCGGGGGACAATCGGCGCTGGCCGGCCTTCTCGGGCGGCGGCAAAGCACCATCCAGCACTGGGTCAAGACAGGGAGGGTCCCTGCGCAATGGCACCAGCCGCTGATGGACCTGGCACGAGAGAAAGGAATTATTTTGGAAGCGAAAGATTTCGTATCGAACGACACACCGGTCATCGAACCGGCTACCGGCAAACTGGGGATCCTGTTCGTCGGGCTGGGAGCGATCACATCGACCGTGGTCGCCGGCATCGAGCACGTCCGGCGCGGCACGGGCAAACCTTACGGCTCCATCACCCAGATGTCCACCATTCGCCTTGGAAAACGTACCGAGCAGCGTACCCCGCTTATCAAGGACTTCGTCCCCCTGGCCGCTCTCGACCAGCTTGTGTTCGGCGCCTGGGACCCCATCCCGGACAATGCCTATGAAGCTGCGGTAAAATGCGGCGTGCTGCACCGCGAGCAGCAGATAGAACCGGTGGCGGATTTCCTCAAGGAAATGAAACCCATGCCGGCGGTATTCGATCCCGGGTACTGCAAGCGCATCAAGGGGACCAACGTCAAGAAAGCGAACACGAAGTTCGACCTCGTGGAAGCCCTGCGGGATGACATCCGCAACTTCAAGAAGGCCAACAAGTGCGAGCGGCTCGTCATGATCTGGTGCGCCTCGACGGAGAAGTTCATCACCGCTTCCGACATCCACCAGAACATGAACAGCTTTGAAAAGGCCCTGAAGGACAACGACGCCAGGATCGCGCCTTCCATGATATACGCCTACGCCGCGCTCCAGGAAGGCATACCCTTCGCCAACGGTGCGCCCGGCTTGACGGTGGATGCTCCCTGCCTGGCCGATTATGCAAAGGAACACAATGTCCCCATTTGCGGCAAGGACTTCAAGACCGGCCAGACGCTGGTCAAGACCGTCATCGCGCCCATGCTGAAGGCCCGCATGCTCGGGCTGGACGGCTGGTTCTCCACCAACATCCTGGGAAACAGGGACGGAGAAGTCCTCGACGAACCGGAGAACTTCAAGACCAAGGAAGAATCCAAGCTCGGCGTGCTGCAGTACATCCTGCAGCCGGAAATGTACCCCGACCTCTACGAAAAGGCCGTACACAAGATACGCATCGAGTACTATCCGCCGCGTGGCGATAACAAAGAAGGCTGGGACAACATCGATATCTTCGGGTGGCTGGGCAAGCGGATGCAGATGAAGATCAACTTCCTGTGCTCCGATTCCACGCTGGCTGCGCCGCTCGTGCTGGACCTTGTCCTGTTCCTTGACCTCGCCAAGCGGGCCGGTCTGGGCGGCATCCAGGAATGGCTTTCGTTCTTCTTCAAGAGCCCGCAGCACGCTCCCAACCTGTACCCGGAACATGATCTGTTTATCCAGCAGACGAAGATGAAGAACACGCTGCGCTGGATGATGGGCGAGGAGCAGATAACGCACCTGGGGATGGAATATTACCGGTAATCCTACATCGAATGACTAGTTCGAGGCCGGCGTTCTTGACGCCGGCCTTTTTTTTGTCAAGAACGCCGTGGCGAAACCTGAGGAACAGATTGTCCTTGACTACATAATGGAAAACCGGGATAATTAATACGGTGTTTCCACACGGCGCATTCGTCTAGCGGCCAAGGACGCCGCCCTCTCAAGGCGGAGATCACGGGTTCGAATCCCGTATGCGCTACCAACCTACCAGACATCCTAACATTCCGCCAGCTTTTTTCCTTTCACTCTTCCGGCGACCTACGGTCATTACTTTTCAACGGTTATCGCTCCATCTTCCGCTCCGGGATGGCGGAAGGGCTTATACTTTCTATAGATGAGATGTTAGTCACTTCCTTTTTAGCATTGTGGAACTATAATTAAAATGATTGTTGAGTTTGTTAGTCAACATTTCATTTCAGCCGGTTTCAGGAGGGCTTAATATGGCGGAGATAATAGTGGATTGCCTCGGTGAGACCTGTCCGGTCCCGCTCGTGGAAACGCGCAAGGCACTGAGAAAAGCCAAAGAAGGCGACATCATTGAAGTCACCGGTAATCATCCGTCCTCTAAAAAGGAAATACCGATGGCCGTCAAAGCCATGGGGCTGGAGCTGCTGGACGTCAAAGAGGAAGCAGGCGGGACCTGGAAAATCAGGATCCGCCGCTAGGAGTTGAATTATGGTCAATAAAGCCGTCATCGTCGTCCACAGCGGAGACATGGACAAGGTGTACAGCGCCCTCATCCTTGGTAACGGCGCTCTTTCCATGGGAATGGAGGCTTCCCTCTTCTTTACGTTCTGGGGGCTGCAACGTCTGAAAAAAGGCGGGCTGGAGAAAGGCCCCCTCTCCAAGATGAACATGCTGGGCCTGGGTAAGTGGATGATCAAGCAGAAAATGAAGAAAGCCAACGTGGCCTCGCTGGAAAAGCTGATGAAGGACTTCAGGGAACTCGGGGGTAAAATACTTGCCTGCGACATGACCATGGACATCATGGGCGTCAAGCGAGAAGACCTGCGCGATGACCTGATATCGGATTACTGCGGCGTCGGGACCTATATGAACGAAGCCAAAGATGCGTCGGTTACCCTGTTTATCTGATGGGAGGTATCCAATGACTGAACGAAAGGTTTACCTGGATAACGCGGCGGCAACCCGTCTCGATGAACGGGTGCTGGAAGCGATGAAACCGTACTTTTTCGATACGTATGCCGTGGCTACCTCGGAGTTTGCCTACACGCAAGGCATCGAGGCGAGGGAAGCGCTTGATGAAGCCAGAAGAAAACTGGCGGCAATCCTTCATGCCGGTCCGGAAGAGTTCGTATTCACCTCCGGCGGGACGGAATCATCCAACCTGGCGCTCAAGGGCGTTGCTTTAGCGCTTGGAAAAAAGAAAGGGAAGCATATCATCGTATCCAAAATCGAAGACTTCCCGGTACTCCAGAGCGCCCAGTCCCTGGAGCGGGAGGGTTTCCGTGTCACCTACCTCGACGTCGATAAAGAAGGGTTCATCGATATCGAGGGCTTAAGAAATACTATTTCGGATGACACCATACTCGTTTCCATCCAGCACGCCAACCAGGAGATTGGCACGATGCAGGACATCGCCGCAATCGGCAGCATCTGCCGGGAGAAAGGAGTGCCGTTCCATACGGACGCTACTCACACGTTTGCACGGATACCGATAGATGTCCGGGAACTCCCGGTGGACCTGATTACCGTATCAGCCCACACAATACACGGCCCCAAAGGCGTTGGGGGACTTTTTGTCCGTAAAGGAACGCCGATCACCAAGCGGATGGACGGAGGATTCCAGGAATTCGACCTCCGGGCAGGGCCCGAAGATATCCCCGGCGTAACCGGGTTCGCCAGGGCGGCCGAACTCGTTACTGTGGAAGAAACCAAGCGACTGGAGGGGATACGCGACCGTATCATCGACCGCATCCTGGCAGAGATACCGCATACGACTCTCAACGGCCACCGTCAGCGGAGGCTTCCCCAGAATGCCAACATCTCCTTCCGTTTCGTAGAAGGTGAATCGATCACCCTTCACCTGGACATGCATGGCTTTGCCGTTAGCACTGGTTCCGCCTGTTTTAGCCGCTCGCTGCAGGGCAGCCATGTCATCTATGGCATCGGCGGCGACCACGAGAGGGCCCACGGTTCGATACGCATGACGCTGGGCCGCTACAACACGATTGAAGAGGCGGATGCCGTGGTGGATACACTTGCTGAAGTAGTGAAGGAACTCAGGGCCATCAGCCCGCTGGGTAAAGAGGCAGCACAGTAAGGAGGATCATATGAGTTTCCCTTATAACGAAATCGTCCTGGAACACTTCCGCCATCCGCATAACGTCGGGAAGATGGAAAACCCCGACGGCAAGGCAATAGAAGGGAGCCCCGCCTGCGGAGATATGGTGGCAGTCTACATCAAGGTAGAACCTGAAACAACCAGGATTTCCGATGTCAAGTTCGAGTCGTACGGCTGCGCTTCCAACATCGCCACCGGCTCTATCATCACGGACCTGGCCAAAGGAAAAACACTGGATGAAGCCAAGAAGATAACCTGGCAACAGGCCTCCGAAGCTCTGGGCGGGTTACCGAAAATAAAAGCCCACTGTTCCGTATTGGCCATCGAAGGCCTGCGCTCGGCTGTCCGGAATTACGAGGAACGCCACGGTCTGGTCGCGGAAAAAGAACCCACCACGGTAGAAGTTATTCGCAAACGCCTGGCCAAGGTCATGAACCCCATATCCGGCCTGGACCTGGTGCATACCAACCTGATCAAGGAGATCAGCCTGAATGACGGGAACGTCCATATAGCTGTAGACCTGCCGGCTAATCACCAGTTCGCCCCTTCGATCAGAGAGGAAATCAAGGAAAAGATCGAGCCGTTATGGGACATAAAGGACGTGGCCATAGAGTTCCAGGAATAGCAATGTGTAGACGTTCATCCTTTGGTCCTTGGACATAGAAAAACCCCCTGATAACCAGGGGGTTTTTGTTTCTAGTCTGCTGTAAGCAGATGCAGTGAGTCAAGTCACGAGTTCGAGGTCTTCTTCGTTGATCTGGACCTGACCTGGCTCTCTTTCAAGCATTGAGCTAAAACCGATGTAAAGCAGACCGGAATGGTACCGGTGCTGCGGCGCCGAAGCGTCTATCTCGCCCCTCGTCCCGAGCACTCTGATTTTCATGTTGTAACCCGGGACGATCAGGCTTCCCCGGCAGCTTCGGGCGGCCTGATGACGAGCAGGGGGACGGTCGTTTCTTTGAGTACATAGTCCGCGACGCTGCCGAAGTACACTCTGCTGATGCCGCTCCGGCCGTGAGTAGCCAGCGCAATAAGCTTGACGCCGTGCAGTTTGGCATAGCGGACTATCGCCTCACCGGGCTTGCCGTGAACAGTGACCGTTTCGACGTGTATCCCCCGGGCGCGCAAAGTATCCGCTATGCCCTCAAGATAGGTCGTAGCTTCACCATCTTCGCGTTCGATTTCAGCCAGTTCAACTTCCGAGTAGGTCATCGTCTTCCCGTGAGTGATTTCATCTTCCGGTTCGATCTCCTTTACGGGGAAAACCACATACCCGGCGCCGGGCGGGATGTTGATATGCGGAGCTATCACCTGGAGCAGAACGACCTTGCTCTTGAACTTGAAAGCTTTTTCCGCCGCATAAGGGACGATAGCTTCAGCCAGGGGTGAACCATCCAGGCAGACCAGTATACTTTCGAACATAGCAACCTCCGTAAAGGTGTCGTGTCCGCACTATGATAGAGGAAAATTGCGGCGGCGAATATCCGTATGTTTACGCAATTCTCAGGTGCTACGTAAGGTAACCTGACTGCTTCATTTCCTGCGCCAGGCGCGAAATATCATCCTCGAACCTGGTACGGATTTTTGGAAATCTCATGGCGGCGGCGGGATGATAGGTCTCGATATAGTCGATACCCGGCCGCCGGGGCACTCCCCAGGCGACCTGCCCCATGAGCACGATGATGCGGGGCCTGATACGCTCTATTTCATCGAGAAGGACGGGCATCCAGCGGGCGATCTCCGCCGGGGTGGGTTTGCGGTTGCCGAGAGTCCCCACCTTGACGACGGGTGTTATGTAAAGTTTGTAACGATCGAGGCCGAAGCGGGTCAATACCCCGGTAAGGTACCGCCCGGAACGCCCGACAAACGGCCTGCCCTGCTTGACCTCTTCTCCACCGGGATTTTGCCCTATCAACATGACCCGGGCATCATCCGGCCCTTCACCGGGGACTACGATATCTGAAGAACCCGCCAAACGGTCCACATTAGCCTTCTACCGCACATTTTACCTCAGGCAGGTAGAATAACCGCGGATACAAGAACAGCCCCCTTTTCAGAGGGCTGTTCGAAATACTTTTTGCGTACGAGTAAAGGATCGGATTACCTGGTCAGCTTCCAGCCTCGCCGATAGAGGAAGTAGACCACGATGGCGGCTACAATGACAGCAGCCACGATGAT
The DNA here is from genome assembly GCA_964595455.1 of uncultured Dehalococcoidaceae bacterium. Lineage (GTDB taxonomy): Bacteria > Chloroflexota > Dehalococcoidia > Dehalococcoidales > RBG-16-60-22 > DAOUEG01. The sequence goes on along the minus strand of CAZQQL010000042.1, from coordinate 16,673 downwards.
GAATACCGTCCAGTTGAACCCGCCGTCTGTCTGCTGCGGGGCGTTCTCCGGTTCGTCCGCCCCGGCGATTTCACCGACAGCTTCCGTTGTGACCGTAATCGGCATATTAACGGCGAACTGGCAGCTCCGTCCGTTGCATTCAGCGGTGTAGGCGCCGGCTACACTCTTCGTGACCATGAAGGTGACGACTTCCGTAGCCCCTGCCGCCAGGGTCATTTCGCGGCTTTCTTCGGTGACGCCGTTAATCGACAGGACGAGCGTGTATGCTCCTTCCATGCCGCCGGTATTGGTGACCGTGGCTCCCAGGCTAACCGGCGCCCCAACCGTGACCGACTCCGGGCTCGCCGTGAGACCGGTCACCGAGATATGCGCCGGCTCGGATTCAGACACCGGCAAAGCAACAGTGAAGGACGCCTGCCGGTTACCGATCTTCACCGTATATGTCCCGGCTTCTCCCGCGGTCAGGACCAGGCTGGCGCCCGCTTCAGAACCGCCGGCTACCTGGACCGTCCGCCGCTGGTTTTCACTACCGTTGAGCATCAGGACGGCTTCATAGGCGCCGGAGAGGTCGCCTGCATTGGCGACGGTGAACTCGACGGTTATGGTATCGCCGGGAGCGGCGGTCATCGGCGTGACCGTCATCGTAGTCAGGGACAGTTGCGCCGGGGCCGTACCCGCGGTGATGGCGAACTTGCAGAGGTGCGTGATGATAACGGAGACGACGTTGTTCTCCGTATCGACGGTGCATTCGAGGGCTTCCCATTCCCCGGTCTTGCTGTTCCAGGTGTAGATGACGAGGTTCTCTTCACTGAAGCCTTCAGGGAGAGATGCTTCATCGTAGTGAATCTTGAGTATGGCGAACGGATCGAACGTCAAGCCGTTGGGAGTGATGTCATAGACTGACTCCAGGAAGATAGCGCCAGTGGGCGGGTTGCCGGGATCGTGCAGCGTGGTAACGGTGATAGAGTACGGCGGGTACCCGTTGGCGTTAAGTACCTGGGTGCCTTCCGGGATAAGGAGTTCCAGGTCATCATCCGCGCTCCAGGCTGTAACGTCCTCCCAGAGGACACCGTCATTGAACGAAGAGCCCGAGAGATTGGTAAAACGTTTCGTATCCGAGCCACCGCCGCTGCCGCCGCCGGAGGGCCCTCCGCCGGCAGGCGGCTGCGGGGCCGCGAGCGTCGTGAAGGACAGTTCTATGCCGATAACGTCACCGGTGTCCGTCTCGGCCACGGCGATGAAGTAATACGGCGTACTGGCGGTAAGGCCGGTCACGGTTGCAGTGAACGCACCGGTCTCCGTCACTGGTTGAGCATCCGTATAGGTATAGGGACCATCCTGGACGGCGCTGTAGCCAAACTTGACGTTCACCGGGTCATAATCACCCATATCCGTAAGAGACCCGTTAAGAACGGCCCCGCTCCGGGTGACATCCGTTGCATCCGCCGTTTCTACCTGCGGCGCGATTTTGGCCGTGGTAAAGGACATGGTCTCTCCGTAGTATTTTTCAGGACCAGTCAAGGTCTGGACTGTCGGGGTGGCGCCGCCGGTATAGGGCTCCGCCACGGCCCGGTAATAGTATGGGGTATCGGACTGGAGCCCGGTCACGGTGCGCGAGAACTCTCCATCGTTGTTTGTCGTGACAGGGTCTATCGCGGTAAACGGCCCTTCTTCCGCCGTCCCGTATTCAATGTAGAGGGTGAACTCTTCGTATTCGCCCATCCGGTCCAGGCTGCCGTACAGGGTAGCGCCGGAGGTGGTGACGTCCAGGGCTGCACCGGTGGTCACTATAGGCCCGCCGGTCTCGAACGTGAGGACGTCTCCTTCAACGATGCCGCCACTGTACTTGACCCTGGCTTTGAATTCGTAGACGGTATTGTCCTGCAGATATTCAATACCTTGCTGGCAGGGACCGGAGGAGTACGCTTCGCTCCAGCCTGTCGTCCGCCATTCGCTTTCAGATGCAGCGCGGTAGGCAAAATTGACGTCGCACGGACCGAAACCGCGTAAATCGATTTCCATATTGACGGTAGCGGAATCCCGCTTGATCCTGGTGGCGGGCAGGGTGACCACCTGCGGGACGCCGACGGTAACGGAATCCTGCCCGGAAGCTCCGTTTATTGATCCGTCATTGGGAGTGACGACGCACGTCCAGGTATCCCCACTGGCGGTGTTCGAAGCATCGAGGGTATCGGTCAGGCCGGTTGTCTGTCTTACCTGTGCTGGTTCTGAACTGCCGCCCTTGTACCATTCGTAAGTGTAAGTTACGGGGTCTCCGTCGGCATCGGAGCTCGGCGTGGTGACGGAACAGACCAGGTCATCGGTATCCTCCGGGAAGGCCGGAGTTACATCGACCACCGGGGCCAAGGGCGCCGAGTTGAGGATGGTAACCGAGGCTTCGGCATAGTCGCTAAAGTCATCACCGTCCCAGGCCCGGACGCGGCAGGTCCAGGTTTCGCCTTTCAGGGTTTTATCTGAACTCAGAGTCGAACCAGAGTAGCTCGATTCCTGGTCATCATTCTTGTACCATGCGTATTCGTAGTCATCCTCAATGATGTCATCGCCCGGATCCGTGGAAGGAACAACGATCGAACAAACGAGGTCATCGTTTGTATACGGTGCAGCCGGGGTTATCTCGATTCCCGGCGCGGTGGGCGGTACGTTGTTGATCGTTACGTCAGCGGTATCGATATTCCACTGGCCCAGGTCATCGTAAACGCGCAGGCCAATGGTGAAGGAGCCGTTATTACCCCAGGTATGGGACACCGTTTCTCCGCTGGCGTCAACGTTAAAAGTAACGCCGTCATAGTCCCAGTCCCATTCCCAACTGACGGAATCCGTGGAACCCGAGCCGTTGAAGTCAAGAGATTCACCTTCTTTTCCGCCGGCCGGCCCGCTGATGACTGCTACGGGCGGATCATCCACCGCCCTGATAGTGAAGTTAACGTTATTCAGGCTAAAGACTATGGTCAGTGTGATTTCCTGGCCGACAGCATCCAGATGCTGTTCGAGATAGCTGTCACGGATGGTCAGGGTAGCGGTATCGCCATCGATGTCGGATACGGCATAGTCTCCCGGTTCAAGATCGAGTCCGCCAACTTTGAAGATATTATCCACCTGCTTCTGAGCGTCATGCCAGGTGATGGTAGTGCTGACATCTTCACCGGCAGCCAGGTCGTAAGGAGCTTCAGATGGATTGATGGCAGCTCCCTGGGGGGTCGTATCTATGGCGGTGATGGTCAGGGCGGCAGGAGCGCCGGTATCGAAGTGGATGGTCAATTCAAGCTCCTGGCCGGCCGTTGTCAATTTCTCCGCGAGATAAGGTTTGAATATCGAGAGAACATTGCCGACCACTTCATAATCGACAAGATTCTCCAGATCGGCGGTTCCGTCATTGATGGACGTGATTCCCGTGGCCCGGTTCCAGGTGACATCAACGTCAATCTGCCTGTTCTCAGGAGGATAGACATTAAACGTGGCGGAGGCCGGGTTTATGGTTGAGTCCAGCGGCGTTGGATCATAGGCGGTGATAACGAACTCCGCATCATCGCCGATATTGAAGTCGAGCGTTAAAGTAACCGACTCATACTCATCATCGAGCAGGTCATCAAGGTAGGTGTACTGGACTTTCAGGAGCGCGGTATCTCCGTTGATATCAGTGATGTGATAATCAGTAACCGGGTCCAGTGTCTGGTCTCCGTTTTTCACCACAACGGAATCCGCGTCATTCCAGGTTATAGTGGTCGTGACATCCATTGGCGTCTTGAAGTGATAGTTGGCCGTTGACGGAGAGATGGCAGCGCTAACGGCTGCTTCTGTGGTAAAGCTCAGGTCAACACCCCTGACGGTTATCCCGCCGGCGGCCGCCACGGCGCGGAAAACATACTCGGTACCGGGTTTCAGTCCGGACAGCGAGTCCGCGAATTCCCCGCTCTCGGTAACCTGCCACGAAACGCCCGGCGTCCAGGCAGTATCGTCTGATTCTCTGTATTCAAAACTAACCTCAGCGCTGGTCTGCCCCCCCAGAACCACCCGGCCGACGACGGTCGCTGAAGATTGTGTAGTATCATCAGCCCGTAGCGTGGCTACCTCAACCGGGGTCATGAATTGCTTTACTTCCCCGTACGCAGTGCCGTCACCGACGGCTTTCGCCCTGTAGTTATAGGTCGTGCCCGGTTCCAATCCGGAGATATCGGTGGTAAAAACACCCGGCCCCGTCAGCGTCTGAACGGCGGAAGGCTGTTCACCGGCGCCCTCTTTCCAGTACACGAAGGAGGCGTCAATGGATGACGCCGCCCCAAGGCTGGTAAGCGAACCATGCAACGTGGCGCTGCGGGACTCGATATTATCCGCGCCAACAGTAGCAACAGCAGGCGGCAGCGAACCAACGTAGAATGAACGGTTGGTTTTCTGGCGCATATAGTTGCCGTAATCATCATCCGCAGTGATATCAAGTCCCACGAAGGCATCGCTGATCTCACCAAGATCGAAGGTATAGTCATGTCCATTGACTGCAGGCAGACCGGCGGATGTCCAGGTCGTGCCGTTATCCAATGTATACTTCAGAGATACGTCATTAATGCTGCCGTCATCATCGGTTGCCGTTACGGTAACGCTCGTGTTGCCGCTCGGTTTCTTCCCATACATATCGATGCTGTCAACGTAAATGGATATATCCGGCGGGCGGAAATTGTTGGCGTAGGTATAAAAGCTTTTCGTTGTCTCCATCTCATCAGACAATGGGAATGGAGACTGACTGGTGATTTCCAGACGGATTTCCTGGTTTCCCGAATATGATATTGGATAGTAGCCCAGATTATTGTATAATGAACCTTCTTCATACAATATGTCATCCCGGTAGATTTTTAAGTAACCAGGATAATCATCTACGTTATTGATTACAACATCACCAAGGTAATCTTCTAATACATTTCCATATACATAGACGGTGCTGGAATACAAGTAGTCATATACACCAATCCCGCATTCCAGTGGATGTCTGCTTATAAAGTATTCCATGTAACCGGGGGCGTAGCCGGTGAAAAAGGTGTTGATTTCCCAATCTCCGGGATCGTTTTGATATCGGTCGTAGTATGCGGCCGGGTTCGCGGAAAGCCATTCATCCCGCTCACAGGGAGCGTTCATGGTAAACCAGGTACCGTAACCCCACAAATAGCCGTCATTCACGTAGCAGGCATATTGTATCCACCAGGCAAACTCGCCTTCCAGCGCCACGCCGTAGGTGGTGTGGCGGCAGGTCAGGCTGCCATCAGCATAATTCGGTGTATTACTGACAGGGCCTGAAATCGTATCGTGCTGGTATATAATGTTGTGCCAGGTATCGGTATCGACCACCTGGGGGTCCGCGGCGTTGAAGTCAGTTTGCGGATAGTATTGGTAAGCCAGGAAGAGATCAAAGGTATCGATGGTGCTGACGCGGCAATCCCAGGAAGAGGGATACCACATGGAGCTTGTATAGAAAGTGGTGCGGCCAATATCGCCCGGATAATAGGCAAGCCTCATAATACGGTTAGCGTATACCTGGCCGGTCTTGTTCTCATCAAAGGCGACAAGGTGGGTATCGTTCTCATCGAGAGTGACAGCATTTTCAGAGGGATAGTTCAGATTTTCATGCACCGTCCATATCACCAGGCCGGTGTCCCAGTTGTAACTGCTGCTGAGTACCTGTACATTGCCGCTCAGATTGCCCATGGGGATAATCGCTGTACCGGTGGCATCCGTGATACCGCTGGCGGTCTTGATCTCCGTGCCGGTATCATTCATGACAAAGACCTGGTGCCCCACAGCAGGAGTTTCCGGGGTATCGCTGAGAATGTATTTTGTTACCGTCAGTAAAGGTGATTTTACGAAGTTGAAGATGGCGTGAACGTTGTTGTCCGCATTCCCGTTGAGGGTGGTGGTGATGGTACCGAAGAAGTTACCGTTTTCCGCCAGCATGGAGAGATCGACGGTGAAAGATATTTCCGCAGGGTCTTCCGGCGTTAGCGTGACCGGAGAAGAGCCGGCTATGTTGACCGCCGTGGAATAATCGGTCCCGGTATCCATGTTGACCAGTGTCGCGGACAGTCCCAGGGTGTAGGTTGTCTCATCGGTATAGAATGTCACGGCGCCGCCGGCGGTGGCATCATCAACATCATAGTTCCCCAGGTACCGGTTGGCCGGAGTGGCGAGGACGCCTGGGGAACCGGCGCCTGCCCAGCAGGCGGTCAAATCCAGTTTACCGGCGCCCTGGAGGAACGGAGAGATGTTTACCGTGGGGTTATCGGGGTCGGGCATCACTTCCGATGAGGAAAGCAGGGCCGCCTTGACGAACTGCGGCCGGGAAAGCCCGGCGGGAATATCGCCTTCAGCCTGTTCCAGCAACAGCGCCGCTGCGCCGGCTACATGCGGACACGCCATGGAGGTACCGCTCATGTTCACGTAGCCATCGGTACCGGCTTCCGGGGCCATGATGAGCCGGCCGGGCGCCGCGATGTCCGGTTTGATACGATAGTCCAGGGTCGGGCCCTGGCTACTGTAGTAATAGATGTCATCGAAGTCTTCATCCAGCATGGCCACGGTGATGGCTTCTTCCGTCACGCCGGGCCGGCCGATGGTGTAGGGGCCGTCATCGCCGCTGTTACCGGCGGATATGACTACCGTCACTCCGGCTGTAATGGCGTCTCTGATTGCCTGGGACTCCGGATCGTCCCCGATGCTGGCGGTCTGGCTGCCGAGGCTCATGCTGATGACATCGGCTTCATCTCCGGAGTCCAGTATTCCATCCGGGCCGATTCTTGAAGCCCAGTAAACTCCATCAATGATATCGCTTTCCCAGCCGGAACCGGCGTTACTCAGTACCTTGACGTTCAGCAGACTGGCGCCGGGGGCCATGCCCTCATAGCCATCAATGCCCGTCCCGGCGGCCGTGCCGGCGCAATGCGTGCCGTGACCGTGGCCGTCATACGGGCTGTCATCGTCGCTGAATTCAATGTGGTAAAGGACCTTGGGGTCGTCGGTGGTAGCAGGATCGTCATCCATGTCATCAAGGGCGGGATGGGTGGCGTCGATGCCGGTATCCAGGATAGCAATTTTGATGCCACTCCCATCGTAGCCCTCGCCACGGTCTTTCCAGTCGGCAGCGCCGGTGGACTCAACACTCGTATCGAGCGTGACATGGTATTTACGGTCCAGCCAGACCTTCTCGACCTTGCTTTGTTCCATGAGCATGCTGTATGTTTCCGGGGCTCGGTCATAGGAAAGGCCGGACGCCATCATGGAAATGCCGGACACAACGTCCGGTTCTTCCATCCCGAAGGTCAGCATGTCGCCCTTCAGGTCGCGCACCGCAGCGGGTTTCAGCGTGGGCCGGTATTCGACGATGACCGGGAGAACGGCCATCTCGTTATACTGCTCGCTGATGAGGTAATCTATGTTGAAAAGTTCCATGTCCAGCTTCGTCAGGTCCACGCCGGGCGGGAACACGTAGGTGCTATCGGCATTTTCCACGATGGTGAAATGCTGGTTCAGCTTTTCCGGATGTGCGGGGCACACTGAGACGGACTCAACCCCGTCCACCGTCACGATGCTGACGATATCGCCGGTTATCAGGGTAACGCGGACGCTGTCAGCCGGAGGTTCAGCATCCACCGGGAATACTTCTCCCGCCGGTATTGGCGGCACTACAACCGGCTCATCCGCCTGCACAGCGGCGGCAGGCCATATCAGGACAAGGACAAGTAGTACCGCAATCATCCTCCAACCAACCAACATAGACCTGGCAGATTTCATAACGCAATCCTTTCACCGTCCGGTATATACCGGGAAACGGACAAACCAATCTGCAAAAGAGAAACCAGGAAATCAGAACCGCTTATCAAGAGAATCAAAAATCTTTACAACCCATTACCAAAGTACCAGTACAGCCTAGCTATTATGTTAACATGCGGCTTACCAAAACAAGGTGAATGAAGGTTAGAAAAAGGTAAGAAACCATTGGCAGGAAAACCTGTACAGCATTAACAAGGTTGTTAACAATGGCGGCGCGCATGTCATGAGGAGGAGTTGCGGGGTTGTGCGCCGTCACCTTCACAGTTACAATAACAACGGAGAATAGACATACCGATGACCTCATCTACCCTGACCGCCAGGTTAACAGCCGGCAACCGTCAGACCTGGTATTTCGCGGCGCTGCATACCGGGATATTCATCGTTTTCACGGTCCTCATCCTGGTGCTCAATACCGAGATCGGCGGGTTCGACCGGGTGGCGGCCATGAAGGTACTGCAGGGCCAGGTCCCGTACTTTGACTTTACCGTGGAGTATTCCCCGCCGATCACGCTGGTACAGTGTCTGCCTTCACTCATCGCGGACACGTACCAGGGTTATGCCTGGGTATTCGCCGCGGAGATGCTTGTCCTGGACATCATCATGCTGTTCATCCTTGCCAGGGCGGCCCGCGCGCTGGGACGTTCCGAGTTCACCGTGCTGGGGCTGTATACCGCGGCCGTCATCGCGCTGGGGCCCATCATCGTGAACCGGCATGACCTGCTGCCGTCGGTCATGATGGCCGCCTCACTGGCGATGTTCATGGACAAACGCACGACGCTGGGATGGGGACTGCTCGGACTGGCGGCGGCCACCAAATTCTACCCGGCCTTCATCGCGCCGCTTTACTTCATATTCCAGTTCACACGCCGCCAGGACAGGGCATTGGTGAAGGGGATCATCGCTTTTGCGGTGGTTGTTGCCGGTATTTATCTCCCGGTCTACCTCATCGACCAGGAGGCATTTTCCACCATATTCACCTACCATTTCCACAGGGGCCTGCACGCGGACAGTACCGGCGGAGTATTTCTGCTGCTCGGGGACGTTATGGGGTTGACGACGGTCAATGCCGGTTTGAGTTATGGCTCATGGAACCTCATCGCTCCGGCCGCGGACCGCCTGGCATCGATCTCCATGTACATCACGGTGTTACTGCTCCTGACCGTTTACATCATCTACATCCTTACATCGAGAACAGAGAGAACGGCCCACCGGAAGAAGAAAGACCCGCCGGCGGAATATCAGCGTCTCGCGTTTTTCATACTGGTATCGTTATTCATCGTCATTATCTCCGGAAAAGTCCTGTCTCCGCAGTACCTGGTATGGCTCCTGCCGCTGGCGGCGCTGGCTCTTATCGACCACAAGTGGCCATTCATCATCTTCCTGGCGGCGGCCGTATTGACCCAGATCAATTTTCCCTACATGTATATGGCGTTCAGCCGTAAAGAGGCAGCGGCGGTCATCGTCCTGGCGCTGAGGAACTGCCTCCTTATCGCCGCGGTTATTGTGCTGGTCCGCCAGATGTTGAAAAGCCGGACCGCCGCGCTTACCTCCTGCAAGTAACAGCAGAGGGCAGGTTCCCTGTTCACCATGCTGTTCCGAAATCTGGATAAGCAAATACCCGGATTGCCATTATTCCCCTACCAGAGACATTCACTCTTGACAACGCCGTTAATTGTGTAATAAAGTTGTTCAAATCTGATTAGTATTGTTTCAATACTATGGCGTTGAGGAAATAGTTCGGGGGATGGTTCCAGCGATCAGAGAAGAGGCAGTTTCAAGGTCTAGCATCATCCCGGAACGGCGAGTAAGAGCTTAATTTTTCTATACTACCATAGAAAACTTGGTATTGAAGCTGTTTTACACAGGATGTATACTCACGATTGCTCTTGAAATTGAATGTAAATGAGCGTACCGAGGGAGGTGATGGAATGGTCTACACGTGACCGCGTGTGCGGGATCCCGGGTCCGACAAATCAGGAGGGTTGAAAGTGAAAAATTTGAAATTCATAGTTTTTGCCTCATTATGCGTTATTCTCCTCGCCTCAGTCCTGGCAGGCTGTTCCGGGACGACGACCACGACAACTTCTACAACGACCTCAGCGGCACAGACCCCGGCGGACAAGACCGAAATCGTAGTCGGCATGTCACGCTCGATAACCGGTTCCCAGGCCGCCATCAACGCTTCCGCTTTTGGGCCGCTCTGGAAGGTCTTTGTCGAACAGGTCAATGCTGAAGGTGGCGTCTATGTCGAGGAATACGGCAAGAAGCTCCCCATCAGGGTGATCGAGTACGATGACAAGAGCGACCCGAACACGATGGTCCGCCTCACCGAGAAGCTGATCGTCGAAGACAAGGTCGACTTCCTCTGGCCGGCTTGCGGCACGAGCATGATCTTCGCCCAGGCGCCCATCGCTGCGAAGTATGATTACCTGCTTATCACCGCTGAAGGCGGCGCCACGCAGATCTCCGATGCTCTGCCCAGCCTCCCCAACCTCTTTGTGACTCTCAGCTACTCAGATTGGTATGAAATACCGGTCCTCGCCGATATGTTCGTTGCCAAAGGCGTGAAGACGGTTTACATCGTCTCTATCGCCGACCTCCACGGCATTGAATACAACGGCGTTGCGAACATCGAGTTCGGCAAGGCCGGCATTGAAATCATCGGCAGCAAGAGCGTGCCGCCGGACATCGACGACCTCTCGCCCATCATCAAGGCCGCCAAGGACTCCAACGCGGATGCGTTCCTGCTCTTCGCTTATCCGGACCAGATCATGCCGGCAGTCGGTGTTTCCATGGCGCTCGACTATAATCCCAAGGTCTGGCTGGGAGGCCCCGGCGTGAACTTCGGGTTCTTCCACACCGCGTTCGGCCCGGCCGTCGAAGGCTGCATGGGCTGGACGATGTATGCCCGTGGTATCAACGATGAACTCGATGCCATGGCCGACCTTCTGTACTCAGGCCAGCCGGAAGACGTCCAGGACTGGTGGGGCCATCCCTGTTACTGGGCCGGCCTCCAGATCTGGAAGGAAGCCATCGAGAAGACCGGTACCCTCGACCAGCAAGTAATCCGCGACTACATAGCCTCGAACCATTTCCAGACGGTATTCGGTGACACCTGGTTCACGATGTTCGGTGACGGCGGCGGCCTTCTGGCCAAGGAATGCCACACCGGCGAAATCGGACAGTGGGTCAATGGCGTCTTTGAAGTCGTCGGCCCCTTCGATAAAGCTACAGCGGAATGGGTATACCCGAAACCGGCATGGCCGGCAGCGCCCGCAGAGTAAACCTGGATAGAACAACCACAGGATGACCATCAGGCTGTCTGAAGCCCTCAGCCGTCAACGGTTCTCCGCTTCAGACAGCCTGTCTTGGTAGCCGGAAACGTATGGGTTGGTGTTATGGATTTTAGTCAATTCATTTATGTAATCATCGTGGGTCTGCTGCTGGGCGGTCTCTACGGCCTGATAGCCATGGGGCTTAGCATCCAGTACGGTGTCGCCCGGGTGCTCAATGTAGGTCACGGCGAATTCATTATGCTCGGGGCGCTGAGCACATACACACTGTACACGTTTGCAGGGGTCAATCCCTTTGTGGCCGTGGTCATCGCTGCTCCGGGCTGTTTCGTCATCGGCTATCTCCTGCACGCCACGGTTTTCAGGAGGCTGCTGAAAACATCCGCCAACCAGGGCGTGTTCGAGAGCAATTCCATGCTGGCCTCATTTGGCATATTGTTCATCATTCAGAACATCGCCGCGATAGCCTGGGGAGCCGCTATACGGCAGTATTCGTTCATGAACACCGCCGTGAACATCTTCGGGGACAGTTACGGCGCCAACCGGCTGGTGGTGCTGGGCGTAGCCATCGCTCTTGGTATAGGTTTTTATTTCTTTCTCACTTACACCCGGCTCGGGAAAGCTATCAGGGCGTCATCGCAGGATGCCACTACGGCCAGCCTTATGGGGATCAACATCAACATGGTACTCGCCATCTGTTTCGGCATCGGCGCGGCGCTGGCGGCGGTCGCCGGCGTGCTCATCAGCATGGTCTATCCGGTCCATCCCAACATGGGGCTGGAATATACGATCATCGCTATCATCGTGGTCGTACTCGGCGGGCTGGGGAGTATTCCCGGGGCCTTTATCGGCGGCCTGCTGCTGGGCGTCATTGGCAGCTTCGTCAGTTTCTTCCAACCGGGACTGACGCTGGCCAGCTATTATCTGCTCTTTATTGTCCTGCTCATGGTCAGGCCAAAAGGACTGTTTGGGAAATAACATGCATATACTGAATATTGAAAAGAAGCAGCTTATCATTCCGGGCATTATCATCCTCGCTCTGATCGTTCTGGCGGTCTTCCCGACCTTCGGGGCTTCCTACAGGATCGTCTGGCTGTCCGGCATCCTGAGTTACGTCATTCTGGCCGTGGCCTGGGCGCTCTTTTCCGGCAGCACCGGGTACATATCACTGGCGACGGCCGCCTTCTTCGGCGTCGGGATGTATACGGCGGCAATTCTCGGCAACGATTACCCCCTGCTGCTCGTGGTGCTCATCGGCGCGATTCTGAGCATGATACTGGCGGCCGTAGCCGGGGCTATCACCCTGCGCCTGAGGGGCATCTACTTCGCTATTTTCACGTTCGGCATGGTGGAACTAATCAAGTATATCCTGCTCTGGTACGAGGTCAACTACACAGGTACCCGGGGACGCTTCGTGCTCGTGGTGGACAATGATATCATCTTCTACGTCCTGCTGGGTATCCTGACCGTTCTTCTCATCACCATGATGATCATCCGGCGCTCACGCTGGGGCCTGGCGCTGCAGAGCATCGGCGAACACGAAGAAGCCGCCGCCCACATGGGCATCAACGTTACCGCGCTCAAAATAATCATCTTTGCCATCAGCGCCTTCTTCATGGGCGCCACGGGCGCTATCATGGCCATGAGGGTCACCTATATCGATCCGTACAGCGCCTTCGATACCATCCTCAACTTCACGCCGCCGCTTATGGCGATATTCGGAGGCATGGGCACATATTACGGGCCGATCATCGGCGCGTTGATCTTCTCCATACTCGAAGAGTACCTGATCACCGAACATGCTGATATCTACCGGCTAATCATCGGCGCCACGCTCGTGATCGCCATTCTCTTCCTGCCGAAGGGCCTCACCGGCCTGGTAGAAAAAATCTGGCAGCGTTTCTCCGGAGGTAACCGTGCATATTCTCGAGGGTGAACACGTAACGCGCTATTTTGGCGGCCTGGCCGCCGTATCAGACGTCGATTTTTACGTCGACCAGGGTGAAATAGTCGGTCTCATCGGACCGAACGGAGCAGGCAAGACGACGCTGTTCAACCTGATCTCGTCCACACTCCTTCCAAAACCGGGCGTCATCAAGTATAAGGGAGAGACCATTACCGGTTTGAAACCGTTCCGAATATGCCGGCTCGGTATCGCCCGGACGTTCCAGACGGTCAAGATATTCGGGAACCTGTCAGCCGTCGAGAACGTGCGTATCGGGGCTTTCTTCGGGACCGGCACAAAGATATCGGCGGCTGAAGCGACCGAGCGGGCAACCGAAGCTCTGGACTTCGTAGGGCTGTCCGGCGTAACCCATGTACCGGCCCATGACCTCACGCTTTCCAACCAGAAGAAGCTGGAAGTCGCCCGGGCGCTGGCCACCAGGCCGGAAGTGCTGCTCCTCGATGAGATGATGGCGGGGCTGACCCAGACGGAAGTAACGCAGGCCATGGAACTGGTCAAGAAAATCAGGGGGCAGGGCATCACCATCGTTATGATCGAGCACGTGATGAAAGCCATCATGAACGTCTGTGACCGCATCATCGTGCTCAACTACGGAAAGAAAATAGCGGAAGGAACGCCTCAGGAAATCGCCAACAGCCCGACCGTTATTGAAATATACCTGGGGGGAGAAACCAATGCTGGAAATCCAGAACGTTAGCGCATTTTACGGCAACATCCAGGTCCTCTGGGATGTCTGCTTCAAGGTTAATGAAGGTGAAATCGTGGCGCTGGTGGGCGCCAACGGCGCCGGGAAAACGACGCTGCTGAAAACCATATCCGGCGTCATGAAGCCCACTTCCGGGACGATTACGTTTAACGGACAACGGATAGACAATATGTCTCCCAACGCCATCGTGGAACTCGGGATATCCCAGATACCGGAAGGACGCCACCTCTTTACGGAAATGACCGTGAAGGAGAACCTGGAGATGGGCGCCTACAGTGCCAAGTCCTGGAAGGTCAGGCATGAAACGCTGGAACAGGTCTACGCACTTTTCCCGCGCCTGAAGGAACGTGAAAAGCAGCTTGCCCGGACGATGAGCGGCGGCGAGCAGCAGATGCTGGCGATGGGACGGGGACTGATGTCACGCCCCAGGTTCTGCATCATCGATGAGCCTTCCAACGGTCTGGCGCCCCGCATGGTCGCCGAGGTCTTCGATATCGTCAAGTCCCTGAGAGAGCAGGGCATCACCATCCTCATCATCGAACAGAATGTTCGGCAGACGCTGGAAATAGCCGACCGCGCCTGTGTGCTGGAAAACGGCCGGACGGCCCTTGAAGGGTGCTGTGCCGACCTGCTGGAGAGCGACCACGTGCGGAAGGCGTACCTGGGGTTGTAGCGCGTTCCCCACGGAAGCCATACCGCTTGTTCCGTCCGCGAACCGGGCCAGGTTCACGGTGCAGATTACCGCGTCAACCAGAGCGCCTCACCAGGATGTTCTCTCACTCCAACGGTTCCGTTGGCGGATTTCACTAACCTGCGCTGTTGTTATATAATGGTGCAGACTTTAGTGACAATTAAAGATAGGAGGCTCTTTATGGATCTTGGATTTAAAGGGAAGGTAGCTCTGGTCACCGGAGCTGGCAGCCAGATAGGATTCGGTAAGGAAATCGCGTTAATGCTCGCCAAAGAAGGCTGCGCGGCTGTAGCGGTGACCGATATCAACCTGGATGATGTCAAAAAGACGGCGGAAGCTCTCAAAGCCGCGGGAGTCAAGTCATTGGCCGTCAAGGCCGATGCCACGGTCAAAGAAGAAGTCGATGCGATGGTCAAGCAGGTCATCGACGAGTTCGGCAGGATCGATATCCTCTGCAACGTCGCCGGCGGCATCCTGGGCGGAGGCCCCATCGAGCAGCAGAAACCGGAATTGTGGCAGAGAGAGATTGCCCTCAACCTGTTCAACCCGATGCTCATGGCCGCGGCGGTCGTTCCCTATATGAGGAAACAGGGCGGCGGCGCCATTGTCAACATCGGCTCCGGCAGTTCCCACATGTACAGCCACGGCGTCGGCACGTATGCACAGGCCAAGGCCGCCATCGATACCTTCACCAAGCAGCTTGCCTTCGTGGAAGCCGGCAACAAGATCAGGGTCAACTGCGTAGCCCCCGGCCCGGCGCCGACCAACTTCATCAAGGCCCCGGACAAACAGGCTGTCATTGACAGGCTCGTCAAGGACATGCCGCTCGGGATCGCCACATCAGCGGCGGATATCGCTTACGCCACTCTATTCTTCGCCTCGGATATTGCCACCCGCGATGTCACCGGACAGGTCCTCCACGTATCCGGCGGCTCCATTATGTAAATCACGCGAAACGGATTACCCGCGAGGCTGCAGGTCGTGCTTGCAGCCTCGTTTCTTTTCTCCGCGAATACCCATAGGCATTAAATTTCTATGGATTCAGAAGAACATAAGCTTGGGCGTATTGACAACACCGGCTCCGGGTTGTACCCTGAGGGTAGAGCCTCATGATCGAGCCTGAATCTGCTCAGGAGGTAGACGATGAAACTTCATGAGCTCTTTGGGGTGCTCCAGGTCGATTCTTAAAGCCCTGTTTCGGCAGGGCGATGAGGAACCTTTGCTGGACTCGTACAACAGCCGTAGACCTTATGGAATAAAGGCACGGCATGGTGGTAAGCACCGGGGGTGAGTCAGGCAGGGGCCAACCAGACATCTGGTGGAGGTTGCTTGTAACGAGCAGCCTCCACTTCTTTTATAGTAGGCTAGCTGTCCGGGTAGCTGGCGAGGCCGGTAGCGTTCATGAGGTCGTGGTAGTATTCCCGGATATCATCGTCGTAGATCTTAGCTTCGGCTTTCCGGAACGGCAGCGTAAGCGATTGCTCGTATATCTTTTCGATGTCCGGCAGCATGTCCGCCAGACCGGTGGCATTATCACCGGCATCCGGTATGGTTTCCGCGTAAATGGGCAGGACGGTCTTCATGCCGAAGAACATGAGGGTACAGACAATCATGCCGGTAAAGAAACTGACGAATACTTTCATTTTTCTACCCTGTTCCCCGGTCTTCTTTCGGACTTACCCTATTCTGGCATGCGTCCATAAATAACGGGATAAAGACCATAAACCGTGCCTAAAGTACCCGTAAAGGTTTCATAAAGAAAGACAAGAGCTCGGCAAAATGAGACGTTCAGCTTGACACGCTGAAAGAAAGATACCTACAATAATCCGGCGGCGGACCGTACGCGAATCCCCGTCCAACTACAATCCCCCGGAGGCGACATGTCCAGGACTATACGCACGGCTCCCGCGATCCTTTCCGACGACCCGGCGACTTTCACCCGCTTGATACAGCAGGCCGGTCGGTTCACTGACTTTGCCCAGGTGGACATCATGGACGGGGTATTCGTGCCGTCAAAAAGCGTCACCTGCGCTGATGTTGCAGCGACGAAGATAGACCTCACGTGGGAAGTGCACCTCATGGTGGTCGAACCGGACCACTGCCTGCAGGGTTTCCGTGACGCAGGAGCATTCAAAGCCGTCTTCCACTACGAAGCAGTGAAAGACCCGGCAGCGACCATTGAAGCGG
>CAZQQL010000041.1:0-25813 GCA_964595455.1 uncultured Dehalococcoidaceae bacterium | reverse complement strand
ACGCCACCGCGACCGGGGCCAAGCTCATCGTCGTAACGGTGGAGAATACCGGCTTGACCAAGCTGGGGGATTTTCCGGAATGGGACCTCATCGCCGAATATACCGATAATGACGGCACGTTTCATTCCACCTGGCTCCCTTATTCGACCGACAGCCTGACCGTGAACGAATGGAAGGATGGAGGCATCTTCTACGGCGAGTCCCCGGAGGTCTTCGAGCCGGGCCTCCTCAACCGGGGAGAGAACATCCGGCTGGAACTTGTCCTGGAACCGCTGCCGGCCTGGAACACGACCGTGACGTTCAATATCCTGACGCCGACCGGGGCGAAGTCGACCGTACAATGCCCGATTATTCCCGGCGACTTCCTCCTGACCTGCCACGGTGAAATGCTGGATATCAACGGAGATACGTACTACCAGTTGCTGAGTTCCACGCCCGCGGATGGTACCGGGATCACCCTGACCTCACCGGTCATCGGGAGATATGAGACCGGCCGCTGGCTGCTCTATGATACGGGCGATCCTACCATGTACGCCCGCTGCGTTTTCCCGCTAGACGGCATCAGCGTGCTGCCTTCCTATACCTGGGAAATCACGTACCGCGCTTACGCCACCACTGGCTGGCTGAACAATCCATACATCGATGTCGATATCGTGGTCCGGCAGGCGGACGGGTCGGTCCGGGATATTATCGCCGAGGGTGTCGGTCCCGGCTATATCGCCTCCTTTGCGTCATGGCAGACCGTGACCGGGACCTACGAGTTTGCGGGCTACGAGGTGGTCGATGACAGCGACTATCTTGAAATCGATTTTTACGCCAACGTGGACGGTCGCGGCTCCAACCGGACCACCAACTACATCCGTATTCTCATCGATGACGGTAGTCTGCCTACCGAAGACCAGACGAAAATCTTGTAACCCAAACTTACCTGTCCACCATGTTGCATCCCGGCGGGGTATTTTCTTATACTACTGATAAGCACGGGAGACAAGAATGGTCAAGGTACTCGGCATAGTCGGCAGCCCTCGTAAGGGCGGCAACACGGAGATCATGATGGAGGAAGCGCTGGCGGCGGCCCGCCAGTCTGGCGCCGATACCGAGCTATACCTGGCGCATGGCAGGAACATCGCCGGTTGCGATGGCTGCCACACCTGCATGGCCAAAGGCCGGTGTGTCATCGAGGACGACATGCAGGAGCTTTACGGCAAGATGCAGGCCGCGGATGCTATCATCCTCGGCAGCCCGGTCTACTTCCACGGCGTAACCGCTCAGACGAAGGCCATCATGGACCGCGCGTTCTGCTTCCTATTCAAGCACGACCTCAAGGGCAAGGTTGGGGGTTCCATCCTGGCGCTGCGTAAGATCGGGGCGAGCCAGACGAGGGCGCAGATCAATACCTGGTTCCTCTCGCAGCACATGCACCCGGTCATGACCGCGGTCGGGTACGGTCCCGGCAAAGGCGATGTCCGGACGGGAGAAGGTGCCGGTATCGGGACCACAGCCATGCAGGAAGCGCGGATGCTCGGCGAAGAAGTTGTACGCTTATGCAACAGTTTGACATAATGTACGCCAAAAGCGATAAAAAATGACCCAATTCGATTCAGTCAAGAAATCGTTCAATCTCTTCACCGGCAAGACAGGACGGCAGGCAAAGGCGTTCCGGGCATTGTCAGACTGGTCTGCGACCGTCCACAAGTTCCTGACCACGTACGACCTTTACGGTTCTCACAGCCTCGATACGCTGCTGGCCAAGGTGGGACAGGCGAAGTTCGAGCTCGTCGGGATTACCTACACCGGTCGCTCAATGATAGACCAGTCGAAGGTCTTCAAGGGCACAAATATACCGGATAATGTGGAAGTCATCGTGGGCGGCGCGGAAGCCCTCCGCCGTTACCTCATCGATCCGGAGCTGCGTAATGAAGCGCTCAATAAAGCCGTCACCGACCTGCGCGTCGATTACGAAAACCTGCGTGAAGCAATGGAAAAAGAGCACCAGCGGCTGACGTCATGACGGTGTGAAAACACCTGTACTTTATGTCAATATCCTATCTTAATGTGACATAACATATATTGTGCGCCCCACTTCTTTCCACTCACAACAGGGTTAAGTTGTCATAATGTTGATTGTCATGGTGGGTTAGGGTACATCAATAAACACGGCACAACAACAGCATCTGAAAACTAAGAAATGCTGGCAGCAATGGACATTGGGTAACTACTAAAATATCAGTCAAGAATATTTCGTATTTGAAGATTGATCGGTCTTAGGGATCGCCATGGCCGCACATGGCGGCTTCCCGATGACAGTATCCCGTTAACCAGATGCATCGGATCCACGATTTCCAAGAACAGCAGCTATTTTACCGACCAGCCGGGACAGGCCCCAGTGCTTGACCGCGGAAACATGGATGACGTCTTCCCCGGCTTCCAGCGGGGATTTATCGAAATAAGCCAACGCGGCTTTCTCGCTCACCATGGCTTCAGTCGCCCCGGCCTGCTCCAGGAAACGATCGATCTTGTTCAGCACCAGGACTGAGGGTTTTTCGCTCAGGTGAAGTTCGTCGAGGATATCCTCCACTGACTGATGCTGGACGTCCGCGTCACGGGAGGAGATGTCGACCACATGAAGCAGCAGGCTGGCCTCGTCCAGTTCTTCGAGCGTGGCCCGGAAAGCGTCGATGATGGTGGGCGGCAGCTTGCGGATGAAACCCACGGTATCGGTCAGCAGAAAGGTCATGCCGTCGGTCAGACGCAAGCGGCGGGTGGTCGGATCAAGCGTGGCAAAGAGCCGGTCGTCGGCATAAATGTCAGCTCCGCAGAGGGAATTCAACAGCGTACTCTTGCCGGCGTTGGTGTAACCTACCAGCGCTACGATAGGAATACCGCTCTTCTTGCGCTGCTGGCGGTGCTGGGCGCGCTGCCGGCGGACATCTTCGAGTTGCTCCCTGAGCTTTTGTATTTTGCGGCGGATGATACGGCGGTCGGTCTCGAGCTGTGACTCACCGGGACCGCGAGTACCGATACCGCCGCCCAGCCTCTCAAGGTGCTGCCATTGACCGGCCAGCCGGGGCAGCAGGTATTCGTGCTGGGCAAGTTCCACCTGGAGCCGTCCTTCACGGGTGCGCGCCCTGGCGGCAAAGATATCGAGGATGAGGGCCACCCGGTCGATAATTTTTGTGCCCAGCGCTTCTTCCAGGTTCCGCTGCTGGGTGGGCGTCAGTTCATCGTCGATGATGAGAACGTTGTAGTCGAGTTCGTCCTTGAGGACGACGAGTTCCTGGAGCTTCCCCTTGCCGATATAGCTGTCATGGGACGGCGATGGCAACTGCTGGATGATCTTCCGTACGACCTCCGCTCCAGCCGATTCAGCCAGTTGGGCAAGTTCTTCTAGGGATTTTTCGACGGCCCTCTTATCACCGCTACGGCGGTGGGCGACAGCCAGGAGGACGGCGCGTTCCGGTGCAGGGGTAATAGAGAAGCCGTTTTTCTTTGTGTTCCCTGCCATATTATGTCAAGTTATCTCTTTGGTGTCAGGCGGCGGGTATTCCGCCAGCCGGAGAGCCGGGACAAGGCCCTGACGAGAGAAGCGTCAGGCACGGTCAAGGAGAGGCGAACATAGCCCTCACCGTTCCGGCCGAAGCCGTTGCCGGGAGTGACGGCCACCCCTGCCTGCTCCAGAAGGTCTTCCGTGAAATCGACGGAATCATAGCCGTCCGGCACTTTTGCCCAGACGTACAGCCCTGCTTTCGGGACGAACGGTTTGACGCCGATTTTTTCCAGCACTTCACAGAGAAGGTCGCGCCGCCGCTGATACACGGCGTTCCGTTCCGCGATGCTCTGCTGAGGCCCCCGTAGGGCTTCCGCGGCCATAATCTGGATGGTCCGGGGGATACCTGAATCCATGTTCGATTTCAGGGTCTTCAAGGCATCGATGGCTTCTGCATTCCCGACGGCCATGCCGATGCGCCAGCCGGTCATGCTGTAAGTCTTGGAGAACGAATGAATCTCGATACCGGTCTCCATGGCGCCTTCTGCCTGGAGGAAACTCGCCGGCTGGTAGCCGTCATAAGCCACTTCCGAATAAGCGGCGTCATGGCAGACGAGTATGTTGTGGGTTTTTCCGAACTCCGCCGCCTGGTTGAAGAAGTCCAGCCCGGCCACGGCCCCGGTGGGGTTGTTGGGATAGTTCAACCACAGGAGGCCGGTCTTTTCGAGTACTTGCTCGCGGATGCCGTTGAAACCGGGGATAAAACCGTTCGATTCTTTCAGGTTCAGGAAATACGGCCTGGCCCCGGCAAGCTGGGCCCCGATGGAATAGACCGGGTATCCGGGGTCCGGTACCAGGGCAAAGTCCCCGGGATCGAGGAAGCAGAACGGAACATGGGCGATGCCTTCCTTGGCGCCGATGAGCGGCAGGACCTCGGTTTCGGGGTCCAGTTTAACGTTAAATCGTTTCTGATACCAGTCTGCAATGGCCTTTTTCAGTTCCGGCATGCCCGATGAGGTCGGGTAGCGGTGGTTCTCCGGTTCGTCAGCGGCGTTGTGGAGAGCCTTGATGATATGTTCCGGTGTGGGCATGTCCGGGTCACCGACGGCAAAGCTGACAACGTCTTCTCCGGCCTGCCTTTTCTCGGCGATTTTCCGGTTGATCTCCACAAAGAGATACGGGCTGAGTCTTTCTATCCGTTTCGCTTTTTTCATCGCTTTAATCTAGTCCGGCCAGACTCCTTCAAATACTATTTCCGCTGGGCCGCCAAGGATGATGTCCCCGGACCCATTCCATTTGGCCTGCAGCACTCCGCCTGGAAGGATGATCTCCACCATATCACCGGTAAGCCCGTTGACCCTGGAGGCAATGGTAATGGCGCAGGTGCCGCTCCCGCAGGCCTGCGTCTCGCCAACACCGCGCTCCCAGACACGAGCTTCGATATGACCACTGTCCAGTATCCTGGCGATCTCGAAGTTCACCCGGTGAGGGAAGATCGGCAGGTTCTCAATCACCGGTCCGATTTCCGCCATTGGGAAGGACGCCACCGGACCATCGCAGAAGTGGACGGCGTGCGGGTTGCCCATGGAAACCAGGTTCAGCTTGAGTTTCCGTCCGTTGACCTCGACCGGGTAGACGAGCATCGACTGTACTTTTTTATAACCGTTGCCGCCGCCGAAGTCCACCGGGATTTGTTCCTGCTCGAAGCCCGGTTTCCTCATGTTAGCCCAGAACTTTACGATCCTGCCGTTCTCGCGCTCGAAAGTGATGATGTTCACGGCGGCCTGGGTCTCGATGGTCAAGCTTTCAATATCAGAAGGAATTATCCCTTTTTCAAGGACATAGCGGGCGATGCAGCGTATGCCGTTTCCGCAGGTCTCCGCTTCGGAGCCGTCCGCGTCGAACGTTCTCATCCCGATATCTGCCTTGTCCGAGGGCAGGACGGCGATCAGGCTGTCGCAACCGATGCCAAGATGCCGGTTACAGACCTGGATAGCCAGCGTGGACCAATCTCGTACCATGTTCCGCCCATCCACAACGACAAAATCATTCCCCGCCCCCTGCATCTTGGTGAATTCCATCCCGGTGTCAATCTCCTTTAACGTAAAAATCCAGCTATGTCATTTAGTATCGTATCACTATCGATGTCTTCAACGCCATACCAGTGAATGGATTCGTCGCTCAAGCGGAACCAGGCGTACTGGTGGCGAATGAACCGGTGTGTGGCTGTTTTTATCTTTTCCGTTGCCTGCTGCAGCGTCAATTCGCCTTTGAGGTACTGCCCTATCTGCTGGTAGCCGATGCCGGACATCGAGGGCAGGTCATAACCGTACCCCATGGCAACCAGATTCTTGACCTCATCCACGAGTCCGCGGGCCAACATATGATCCACCCGCCGGTCGGCTATTTCATACAGCTTCCCTCGTTCGGCAGTCAGCCCTATGGTGTGGGTATCATAGGGCGGTTTTATGCGGGTACCTGCTTCGGAAAAAAGTTTACCCGTACAGTTGATAACTTCCAGCGCCCGGATGACCCGGCGTACGTTCCTCGGGTCTGTCTTCTCCGCCGCCGCAGGGTCGATGGCCGTCAACTGCCGGTAGAGTTCCTGTGGACCGCCTTCCTGTTTCGCCCTTTCTTCCATATTATACCTGAAGCGGGGGTCGGGAGAAACTTCCGGTGTCTGCCATCCTTCCAGCATCGCCTTGATGTACAAACCGGTGCCGCCGACGAGGAACGGCACGGTATGACGTTCATGGATGGAATCGATGGCGGCCGTGGCCAGTTCCCGGTATTGTGCCAGGCTGAAAGGCTCATCAGGGTCGATGATATCGATGATGTGGTGCGGTACCAGCGAACGCTCAGAGCTATCCGGCTTGGCGGTGCCGATATCCATGTAACGGTAGACCTGCCGGCTGTCAGCGCCGATGATCTCGCCATTGAACCGCTGTGCCAGCCGGACCGCCAGGCGACTTTTCCCTGTTGCCGTAGGACCGACAATGGCGACAAGCGGTCTCATCTCAGGCAGTTTTACCGCAGAGCTCGTTGGTCTGCCGGGTGATGCTGATAAAGTCGTCCGCTTTAAGGCTGGCCCCACCGACTAGCGCGCCGTCTATTTCCGGCTGCTGCATGAGACCGGCGATGTTGTCGGCGGTGACGCTGCCTCCATAGAGGATACGGATGGATTGGGCGATTTCATCGCCGTGCCTGTGTCTGACCAACTGGCGGATAAAGGAAATAGTCTTGTTAGCGACCTCAGCAGTGGCTGACTTACCCGTCCCGATGGCCCAAACCGGTTCATACGCAATCACCAGGCCGCCAAAGAAATAGACCTTCTCACAGGAAGCCAGTACCTGGCGGGTGAGGATTTCCTCGGTACGGCAGGCTTCGTTCTCTTCCAGGGTCTCTCCAACGCAGAGAATTGGCTTAAGGAGGTTCTTGATGGCGGCGCGGACCTTCTTATCGATAAGCTCGTCCGTTTCTCCGAAGATATGACGCCTCTCCGAGTGGCCGAGTATCACATAGTCGCATATGCCCGCCAGCATATTTGGTGATATCTCTCCGGTGAATGCCCCTTTTTCCTCGAAGTACATGTTCTGTGCGCCGACCATGACGGAGGTCTTCTGCAGCGCTTCCCGTACCGGTTTTAATGAAATGAACGGGGGGCAAACTAGTTTGTCCACGTTACTGTACTTTTCCATATCCGGAGCCATCCGGTTCACGAGGCGGACGGCATCAGCCACGGTGGTATTCATTTTCCAGTTACCGGCGATCATTGGTCTGCGGGCCATATTACTCTCCTAAGCGCCGAATTTGGTCAACTTCCCTGCGTTGGCCAGTGCGAGCGGCATGATGTGTGAAGAAGCTATTCTTCCCAGCCCTCCATGAATGAAGGCGGGTTCGCTGAAGGTTGTAACGGCATCGGTGCGGCAATACCGGGCGCTGATACAGACGGGGACGGGGTGCCAGCTATGCCCGCCGTACATCGCCGGCGTGGAATGGTCACCCGTGACAACGAGCACATCCGGTTTGAGACCGGTGACCATGGGCAGGGCGGTATCCACCTGCTCGATGACCTCTACCTTGCGCTGGAAATTGCCGTCTTCCCCGGCAGAGTCCGTCCACTTGACGTGGATGAAGAAGAAATCGTGCTTATCATAATGTGAGGCCAGCGTCCGGAACTCGTCCTGGACGGTCGATCCCTGAACGTCCACCACCTGCATGCCCACGAGCCGGGCTAGCCCACGGTACATGGGATACAGGGCAATGGCCAGCGGGTTGAGTTTGTATACTTCCTGCATGGTGGGGAAGTCCGGTTTCCTGGCAAACCCTCTGAGCACCGCCATATTGGCCGGATGATGGTCGGCTAGCATCTCGCGGGTGCGGTCGAGGAAGTGTTGGGCGGCGCCCGCCAGTTTCTGCGCCTGCGGGTTTTCAGCTTTAACCGGGAGCGGCTGGACACCGGTAATGGAGGGATCGGATTCCGTTACCTGCGGCACAAGGCCTTCGCCCCGGAAGAGCACCACGAAGCGGTGTTCCTTGACGGGAAACACCCGGATACTGATGCCCTGGAACGTAATGTTATCGAGGATGCGGCACAGTTCCGCGCCTTTTTCCGTGGATATCCGGCCGGCGCGCCGGTCGGTGATAATGCCCTTGTCATCGATGGTGCAGAAATTGCCCCGGGCGGCAACGTCACCCGGCTTGAGTTCAACATCGATGCCGACCGCTTCAAGCGCGCCCCGCCCGATATTACAGGCAATGGGGTCGTATCCGAAAAGGCTGAGATGGCCGGGTCCGCTGCCGGGGGTGATGCCGGGGCCGACCGGGTCCGCCAGGCCGCAGATGCCGTCAGCGGCGACAGCATCGAGGTTCGGCGTGTGGGCAGTTTCCAGCTCTGTCTTGCCGGTGGACGGATCAGGCAGACCGCCCAATCCATCGAGGATCACGAAGACTATTTTCTCATCAGTTTTTCGTGCGAGACCTGCAATCAGGGACTGGTCCATCGTCCATTACCTCACCACGCTACTTGTCCAGCAGCGCCGCTACGCCGGGAAGGATATCACCGCCCAGAAATTCCATAGATGCGCCGCCGCCGGTGGAGACGAACGTGACCCGGTCCGCCAGACCCAGGTTTTCAATCGTTTCCGCCGTGGAGCCGCCGCCGAGGATCGTGGTGGCGTTGATCTCGACCATGGTTTCGGCCAGGGTCTTCGTCCCGGATGCAAACGCGGGTATTTCAACCACGCCCATCGGGCCGTTCCAGAAGACGGTCTTGCTCCGCCAGAGGGCTTCCACGTAATCACGGGTTGTCTCCGGGCCGATATCAGCTATCTTTTTACCGGCCGGGACGCTGTCTGCCCTTACATTGGCTGCGTCCGCATCTTCCCTGATTTCCGATGTCACGATGACGTCACGCGGGAGCATCAGGTCCACGCCGTTTTCCTTCGCTTTGGCCATGAGGCCTTTGGCTGTTTCGATGACATCATCTTCCACCGGTGAAGAACCTACGGGTTTGCCCTGGGCTTTCAGGAACGTGGCGGCCATACCGCCGCCGATCAACAGGTTGTTAACCTTGTCGAGGAGGTTCTTGATGATAGCGACCTTATCGCTGACCTTGGCTCCGCCGAGGACCGCGGTAAACGGACGGTCCGGGTTTTCCAACAACCCGCCGAGGGTGTTAATCTCTTTTTCCAGCAGGAAACCCGCTACGGCCGGCAGGTATCTGGCGATGCCGGATATCGAGGCGTGGGCACGGTGGGACGTGCCAAAAGCATCGTTGACGTACACATCTCCCAGTTTGGCCAGTTTGGCGGCGAAAGCATCGTCTCCGGCTTCTTCTTCCTTGTGGAACCGGAGGTTTTCCAGCATGAGGACGTCACCCGGATGGAGCTGCGCTGCTGCTTTTTCGACTTCCGGACCGATACAGTCATCAGTTACTTCGACGGGCCGTCCGAGCAGTTCCGAGAGGCGCCCGGCCACGGGCTCCATTTTCTGGTCCTCGACCACCTTTCCCTTGGGCCGTCCCCGGTGGGACATGAGGATGACGGCGGCCTTGTGCTCCAGACAGTAATGGATGGTAGGCAGTGATGCCCTGATACGGCTGTCATCGGTGATCTTCCCCGTAGTTATGTCAACCGGGACATTGAAATCCACCCTGATGAGCACGCGTTTGCTGCTGATGTTGATATCCCGTACCGTTTGCTTGTTCATGGGACCGCCTTTTGAAAAAAGTGAATTACCGGATATGTTAACTCAGTCCTGTACGACCTTGATACCGGCTACAGCTTCGGCGCTGAAAGAAGAAGAATTAAGGATTGACTTAACCCTGTTCGCAATGCCGACCTCATCCAATCCATAGCGGGACCTCAGCACAGCCTGCGGGCCATGCTCGATAAACTTATCCGGTATACCTATATTGTACACTGTTACTCCAGTCATCCCGCTATGTTGAAGGTAACTATTAACGCTGCAGCCAACTCCTCCTGAAAGGACGTTTTCTTCAACGGTCACGATGCAGCGGGGTCGGGCGACAGGCATTTCAGCTAAAGCTGTATCGAGGGGCTTGGCGTAGCGCAGGTCGATAACACCGGCATCGATCCCTTGCTTTTTCAGTAGATCCGAGGCTTTCAATGATGGGGCGACCATGCTTCCGATAGCCAGGATGAGAGTGTCTGCGCCTTCACGCAATATCTGTGATTGCCCTACCGGGATTTCCCTGAATTCCTTGTCCATGTGAACGCCCAGGCCGGCGCTGCGCGGATACCTGACGGCCATCGGTTTACCGCACCGTACCGCCGTATAGAGTAGGTGCTGCAGCTCGTTTTCATCTCGCGGGGCCGCTACGATGAGGTCCGGTATCATGGAAAGGTATGAAATATCGAAAATACCGTTGTGAGTTTTCCCATCGTCCCCGACGATACCACCCCGGTCGATGGCGAATACGACCGGTAATTCCTGGAGGCAAACGTCATGGATGATCTGGTCGAATGAACGCTGAAGGAACGTTGAGTAAATAGCGACGACCGGGATAATGCCCTGTGCGGCGAGGCCGGCCGCGAACGTTACCGCATGCTGTTCACAGATACCGACGTCGAAAAAGCGGTCCGGGAACTTCTCCTCGAACTCCGTCAGGCAGTTGCCTTCGGGCATGGCAGGCGTGATAACAACGAGTTTCGGTTCCTGCTCGGCGATCTTGACCATTGTTTGGGCAAATACGTCACTGTAAGTGGGAATGTCCTTTTTGGTACTCTTTTTCCCGGAGACGCCATGGAAATAGACCGCATTGGTTTCTGCGGGAGAATATCCTTTACCTTTGGTGGTAATAACGTGAACGAGCGTAGGTTTAACGGCGGATTCACGTACCCTTGCGAGAATGCTTTCCAGGTCTGTCAGATTGTGGCCGTCGATAGGGCCGACATACGTCAAACCGAGTTCTTCCCAGATAGGCGAAGAACTGAAAAAACCGCTGATACGGTCAGCCAGCAAGCCCCAGAGCTTACGAAGGGTCTTACCTTTGGGCAGGGCGGAGATTAACTTTTCGCCGCTCTGCTTGGCGTTGCGGAGCCGGCTGTCCAGGCGCGCTTTACTGAGTAATTTGGCCAGGGCGCCGACCGTCGGGGAAATGGACATGCCGTTGTCATTGAGGATGATGATGAGCCGGGACCCCAGGTGCCCGGCGTGATTGAGCGCCTCGAAGGACATTCCCGCAGTAACAGCGCCGTCACCGATGACGGCGATAACATGGTTGTTTTCCTTCTTGATGTCGCGGGCGACGGCCATACCGAGCGCCGCCGAGACCGAAGTGCTGGCATGACCGGCGCCGAAGGGGTCATGCTCGCTCTCTGTCCGGCAGGTGAAACCGGAAATGCCGCCGTCCTGCCGGAGCGTACTAAAAGCTTGCCGTCGGCCGGTCAGCAACTTGTGAACATAGCATTGGTGTCCCACGTCCCAGATGATCTTGTCTTTGGGACTCTCGAAAACACGGTGGAGCGCGATAGTCAGCTCCACGACGCCGAGATTGGAGGCAAGATGGCCACCGGTCGTTGTTACCGTCGTGATGATTTCCTGACGGATTTCAGACGCCAGCCGCTCCAGTTCCGCCGGGGAAAAGGACTTGAGATCGGCAGGACTATCGATTCTATCGAGCAATCTAGGCATGCTTAATCCCGGAGGAGGTTCGTTTAAATAGTAACAACGGAACCCTGCCCTGTCAAGCTAAGAGAGGTTAGTCGACTTTATCCAGCGGTTTCCTGATAACTCCATTGGCTCCTGTATCAAACCGGCGACTCCGTAACGCCGCCTGGCATGGTATACTAATTGATAACATGGACTTCTCCGAAATCCTAGCCGTTATTGCCCTGGCGGTCTCGCCTATCTCCGAACTCCGGGGAGCGATTCCGGTCGCCATCGGGGTTTATGACTTTACCTGGTGGCAGGCTTACATCATCGCCGTCATCGGCAACATCCTGCCAGTCCCTATCGTGCTGCTGTTCATGAACGCCGTGGTAAAATTCCTCTCCCGATGGCGTTTCTTCGACCGCATCTTTCAGTGGATTTTCCGCACCGTCCGGAGACGTGGGCAGAGGATCACTAACTGGCATTTTGCCGGGCTGATGATCTTTGTGGCCATTCCGTTGCCGATCACCGGCGCCTGGACGGGCTCCATTCTATCCGTCCTCATGAAGTTCAAGCTCTGGCCGTCATTCCTTGCTATCGTTCTGGGGATATTGATCTCAGGGGCCATCGTGACAACGCTGTCCGTCCTTGGCGTGAAGATAGCCGGTATCATCGGCGGGTAACAAGGCTAGCCATTGAGCCTTGTCTCAAAGTGGGATTTATCGTAGAATTTACGTGTGTCCCAGTAGCTCAGAGGATAGAGCGGCTGCCTTCTAAGCAGCGGGTCGTGGGTTCGAATCCCTCCTGGGACGCCAGTCCAGTGAGCACCCTTTTTCTGGTCTCCACTACCCGTTTCTTTTCAACAGTTCGTCGAAAGCGGCGAACCATTTCATCTTGAGGTCGTCGTTCCAGGCGGGGTCGAAATTCGGGAACTTTGCCAGCAGCAGGGCGTTCCAGGAACCATTTGCCTTGTTGTTGTCCACTTCCTGCGGCACTGCCTGGCCACGATTTGTCCTCGTGCCGTTACCAGAACCGGTCGTTTTTGTCCTCTGTCCTGTCTTTACTGAACGCGTGTGCTTGGTAATGAATGGGGACACGGCCAGCCCGGCATCATTCGCAATTGAGATATAGAACTTGACGCATTTCCGGCTGACGTCATCGGTCAACTGGAACGACTCGTGAAAGGCTTCCTGGAGTTGGGAATATGTTGCACTTTCTATATCGAGGCCGTTCCGGGAGATGAATCCGTAGGAGTCATTCGTAACCTGCCGCAGGACTTCCGCGCGCTTTTCACCTCTCGCCGTGACAAGGACCTTCAGCCGTTCCACCGGCTTGCCGTTGAGGTCGATCAGCTTCAGGAACCGCAGCGCTGCCACCAACTGGACCCCGTTGCTGCCGGAAAGGAATTCTCCCCAGAAGGAACGGTCTATCCGTGACGGAACATGGGCCTGCAGCCGCTCCAGGAAGTTCCTGAACGTCCTGTAGGAAACGTAGGGGGGAAGGTGCTTTTTGCCTGGTTCGCTGCCGGACATTTCCATCGGCCTTATTATATCCCGGTGGTCCCGGACAAACAAGCTTGGAAACTGGACAATTTATCAACAAACAAGTTCCATAGTAACAATCACACTGAGGACAACACAGTATTGGAAAGGACAATATTGTTACATGCGCTATGGAACGTATTAGGATTAGTGAAGTCAATGATATCCACTGTCTTTAACACAACGAGGAGGTTCCCATGGGAACTGCAATAGAATACCAGAAAATAATGACGGAAATCGTCTATATCAACCTGCCCGGCCCCCAGGAACCTGTCCCGAACATGACCGGCGGCGAACTCCTCCACGGGTTCCTGGCGGACCTGCACCGGTTCACTGACCCCGCCATGAAAGAGCACATGGATGCCCTTTGCAGTAGATGGAACATCCGCTACCGCGAACAGAAGACGAAATAAGACCGATACCCAATGCTCGGAGCTTTGAAAGCTCTGATATATCAACGAGGTCAGCCATGGCTAAGCCAGGAATTATACCGAACATGGCAAAGATAAAGGTAGTCGGACTGGGAGGCGGTGGGAGCAATGCTATCAACAGAATGGTGAGGAGCCGCATCAACGGCATCGAATTCATCGCCATGAACACCGACGTCCAGGCCCTGGACGCCGTTGAAGCGGAAGTTAAAGTACAACTCGGTGAGCGTTCAACCCGCGGGCTCGGCGCCGGCGGTGACCACAACATGGGCCGAAAAGCCGCCGAGGAAAGTCGAGAGGAGATCCGGGACGCGGTATCCGGCGCCGATCTCCTTTTTGTAACCGCCGGGATGGGTGGTGGCACCGGTACCGGGTCAGCGCCCGTTGTAGCTGAAATCGCCAAACAATCAGGTGCTTTGACCGTAGCCGTGGTCACGAGACCGTTTTCATTTGAAGGAACGAACCGCGCCCGGACAGCGAAAGCCGGTATCGAAGCGCTGCTCAGGAACGTCGATACCCTTATTATCGTTCCCAACGACCGCATCCTCGGGCTGTGCAACCATCATACCAGTGTCGCCGAAGCTTTCATGAAAGCCGATGAAGTGCTCCAGCACGGGGTGCAGGCCATCACGGAGGTCATTACCGTGCCTGGCCTGATCAACCTCGATTTTGCAGATGTTCGGACAATTATGAAGAACGCCGGTCCGGCCTGGATTTCCATTGGGACCGCCAGGGGCGTGGACCGTGCTGTGAACGCAGCTCAGGCAGCTCTTGCCAGCCCGCTGCTGGAAGGCTCGCTCAGAGGCGCCAACGCCGTTCTCCTGAATATCACCGCCGGAAGCTCCCTGTCTCTGTTCGAGGTCAACCGCGCCGCGGAGATCGTTCGGCAGCAACTGCATAAACTAGCCAACGTGATATTCGGCGTGGTCCTGGACCCGTCCATGGATGACGACGTGCGAGTCACGCTGATCGCCACTGGTTTTACCCCTACCCGCTCTGAAACCGCAGTCAGCCAGGCGGAAAAGCTGTTACGCCTTAAGGACACTGAGGACCAAATGGACCTGCCGCCGGGTCTCAGGAAAGACCTTCCTGCCCCAATGCCCGTCCCGCATTCGATGAAGAAATAACCGGAGCTACCGATGAACAAGAAAATCAAATCTATCATGAACATAGACCGGGAAACCTCACCAAAGCAATGGCTTGAGATGCAAACGGCCCGGCGAGCGATACTGGCTTTTTTTGAAGATCATCCCTATGCGGCTTTCAGTCACCTGACGCTGCTCCACGCCGTTGACGAAAATTGTTCCCGTGTTGCAATTAACGCGGTGCTGTGGCAGCTCATCCATGAAGGAATGCTTTCCTGCCGCAGGCAGGACAATAACCGTCTTTACCGGTTGTGCGGTTGCCTCCAATAAGTGGCGCTCGCTATCACCGGAAGTCTGGAAGCCCTGAGATAGAAGGAAACGTCCCGTCTATTGCGGGTTATTATCTTTTTCCCGAAAGACCCGAACATGCACTACTTACCATCAGATACCCGAAATACAATTCCGGATACCGTTGCCAAAGACAATAACATGGTCCTTTTTCATGGCGACGCGGCATCCTCCGCCATCGACGATGCCGCTGTTGCCTATCAATCGCCGTCATTGATCGCCGCAGGCGCAGATGCTCAGCAGGTTTCCATTCTTTCCGTGCTCATCAACCTTGGTATGGCGGCTCTCTGTGTTAAAGCCCCGGAAATCCTTTACCGTGCAGGTCTGGCAAGAAAGGGGGCGGTTCTACTCTCTTTTCTCAGCCTTTGCGGCTGGGCCCCGCTGGCTCTGGTTTTCCTCGTATCCGGTCTCGGGATCACTCCAGCCTGGCTGGCGCTCGTCTGGTTCGTCAACCTGGCGCCCGGTCTTCTTCTATCTGTCCAACGGGACAACTGGCTGGCCAACATCGTTCCCGCAGCTACACTGAATCGATACCTGGGGCAGCGCATGGCGATCAAGAGCGCTTTCTACCTCAGCGGCTTTCTGACACTGGGTTACATCATGGATGAAGTCCCGACCGGGATGGGAGGGTTTATCATCGTTTGTGCGATTGCGACCGGGGCCGCGTTGGTGGATTTCTTAATGTTTACTTTCATGAAGGAACAGACGGGTGAGAATGAACCAAATACGCCCAACGCGCAACCTGCTTTCTCTTTTCTCGCGTATCTCAAGGAGTTACAGGAGAAGAAACTGGGCAAATTTACAGCCTATACCACGCTCATCTATCTTACCGTCGGATTTTCCGGTCCGCTCTATGCCGTCTACATGCTCCGTGAACTCCAGATGAGTTATGTCACGTTCACCATAATAATAGCATGTGAATTCCTCGCGCGGATTGTCAGCATGCCTGTCTGGGGCCGGCTCAGCGACAGGGTCGGTAATATCCGGGTACTCGGTATCGTTTCCCGTGTTATTCCCTTCTTACCGGTATTATGGCTGGTGAGTCCTCATCCCGGCTTTCTCATAACCATCCAGGTAGTATCCGGTTGTTGCTGGGGCGCCTTCGACCTCAATACCCAGAGTTACCTCATGAAAGCCGCGCCCCGCAGCAAGCGACTCTGGTACATCGTGTACGGCCGCTGCCTGCTGCTCCTTTCCACGGCACTGGGAGGATTCATCGGGGCAGCCAGCGTGGACGCGGTGATGCCGATTCTCGGGAGTTCCAGCCTCAGTATGTTTCTGTTCTCAGGTATCGCCCGGATGGTTATTGTTGCCACGATGGTACCCGGACTCATCGATATCATCCATGATTTTGGGAAACAAGCCGAAGCGATGCGTAAACCAGGATCGATTCACGTTATCCCTCATCAGGGTCTGTTTTATACACGGTACGAACGCGGCCAACGACCGTTAGAAAAACCGGTGACTTTTAAGAGAACAGAAACACCGGTCGAATTTCACGAAATCAGGAAGTATTCTACCAAACCGCCGAAACCCGTGGCTGTAGAGAAGCCCTTGCATACAGCGCAGGACGGGTTGTACTACCGAAAGACAGCGAACATGGAAAACCTGGAAGCTGTTGCGGCACGTGAAGTCACTCCGTCACCTCGATCCACGCTATATCACGATGAAGCTCGCTGGAGGAAGTACTTTCGTGAGTCATTAACGGCGCTGCTGGAAGAAGACCGCCGGACAGCGAATACTCCGGCCTTCGTTACACCGGTGGTTTACTGAACGCTCGTTTCAGGCAAGATTCACAAGTCCAAGCATTTCCAGTCCACGTAGCATCATCGTCACGGCAATAGCTGCCAGCAGCAGGGCGAAAACGTTGGAGACCGCCGTCACGCCGCCCTTTCCCAGGAACCGCACTATCTGATTGGCCAGTAACATGACGCTCCAGGCCACAATCATATTTACCAGGAAAGCGATGAGGACAATCCAGACCTGGTACTGGCCGATGAGGAACAGCAGGGTCGTAATGGTAGCCGGACCGGCGAGCAGCGGCGTGCCGATGGGCACCACCGCCACCAGTTCCTCCCTGACGGCATCGACGAGACGCCCGGTCAGCAGGAACTTGATGGATAGTATGAGAAGTATCAACCCGCCGCCGACCGAGAACGCCCCGACGGATATCCCCATGACGTTCAGGATGAACTGGCCGAAGAACAGGAAGGCCACGCCAACGATGACGGCGGTGATCAGCGCGACATTGATCATCTTCCAGCGTTCGCGCCGGGTCATGCCTTCACTCAGGGTGATAACGAACGGCAGGTTCCCCAGGACATCGATGACGATGAACAGCGGGACAAAAGCCAGTATAAACGAATTCAGCCAGGCTGGCATCCGGCCACCTCGGGGTCTCCTTCAGCGGGGACTGACCTATTATCCCATATGTCCGTCCCGGTTCATAGCGCCTATCGGTTGTTTTTCTTCCTCTTTTTTCTCTTCAGACAGGTAGTCCTTAAGGCGTTCGGCCATCCTGCCCAGCCGGTTGCTGACCAGGTAGTTGATAGTGCCTTCCGGATAGGTCCCGTCTTCGCGGCGTTCTCCCGCCGGTATACCGGTCAGGACCTGGATACCTTCATCGATGGTCCGGGCGGAATAAATGTGGAACTTGCCTTCTTTGACGGCATCGATGACCTCGTCGATGAGCATCAGGTTCTTGAGATTGGTATACGGTATCATCACCCCCTGATCGCCGGTGAGTCCACGGGCCTTGCAGACATGGAAAAATCCTTCTATCTTCTGATTGACCCCGCCGATGGGCTGTATTTCCCCTTTCTGATTCACCGAACCGGTAACCGCCAGGTTCTGCTTGATGGGAACGTCCGAGAGGCTGGAAAGGATAGCATAAAGCTCCGCTGATGAAGCGCTGTCTCCTTCTACGCCGGAGTAGGACTGCTCGAAGCACAGACTGGCTGAGAGTGAGAGAGGTCTGTCCTGGGCGTATTTCCAGCCGAGGTATCCGCTGAGTATCATGACGCCTTTATTATGGATTGGCCCGCTGAGCTGGGACTCCCGCTCGATGTTAATGACGCCGCTCCTGCCCAGGAACGTCTTGGCGGTGATGCGGGAAGGCTTGCCGAAAGAAATGTCCCCGAGGGAATAAACGCTGAGACCGTTGACCTGCCCGACAACGGCTCTATCCACGTCAATCATGATGGTACCGCGATTGATCATATCGAGGAGCCGGGCGTCCGGCAGATCGTGCCGGTACCGTTTCTCATCCATTGCTTTCTGGACGTGCCGGGCGGAAATATACGGAGCGTTGTCGCGGGATGCCCAATAACTGGCTTCCTGGATCCAGTCCTTGATCTGGGCAAACCGTGTCGAGAGCCGTTCCTGATCCGCTACTGCCCTGGCAGAATATTCCAGCAGCTTGGCGACGCCGGAAGCATCGAAGTGAAGCGTTTCGCATTCTTCACAGCAGCCGGAGAGAAAGGCAGCGTACGCAAGCAGGTTGTCCCTGTTCTGCTCGATTTCCACATCGAAGTCCGCTTTCACCTTGAAAATTTCCCAGAAGTCATCATCATACATGGAGAGTAACTGGTAGATGTAAGGGTCTCCGGTCAGGATTACCTTGACCTTGATCGGCATGGGTTCCGGCCTCATGCCCTGGGTAGCCACCAGCCCGAACTGCTCGAACGGTTCTTCGATCCTCACTTCCTTTTTTCGGATCGCCCGCTTGAGGGCCGGCCAGACATAGGGATTGGTCAGGACATCGGTCGCATCTAGCAGGAGGTAGCCCCCGTTGGCCCGCGCCAGGGACCCGGCCTTGAGCATGGTGTGGTCACTGAGATACCCGCCGAAGAGGAACTTCCTTTCCGTCTTTCCGAAGACGTTGCCGAAATTGGGATTGCTTTCCACGACTACCGGCGGCAGTGAGGTTTCCGAACGATCGATAAACACGTTGATTTCGAACGGGAGGAACGGATTGTCGCCCATGACACGACTCACCGGAATACCCAGGACTGGATTGACCGGCTCTTCCTGTTCGCCTTTAAACGGGTCAAGGTTTTCCAGTATATTGTCTTTAAGACCGTTCAGGTAATCCACCACCTTGGGCCATTCACCATAACGCTCCAGGAGAGGTGAAAACAGATGCGTGACGGTGTATTCAGCCACTTCACGGTCCATTTGTTTTATCTTTTCTATAGCTTCGTTCTGGACGCTGCTTGCGGCTTCGATGGCATCCTGTATTTTCTTTCTCAGTTCCGTCTGCCGGGCTTCCAGGTCATTCCGTGTCTGTTCATTCAGGGCCAGATATTCTTCCTCCTGCATTGGGCGGTCTTCTTTCATAGGAATGAGAGCGGGGCCGCTAGGCGTCATCTGCAGGAGGAATCCCTGCTGCCGGGCTTCTGCGGAGAGGGATTGAAACAGCTTTTGCTGCTCGGTTTGAACATCCTGTATGGTCTTTTTCCGGTGTTCTTTATATTCATCGCTGGAAAAGGCCTGGCCGAGCTGAGAACGTATCCTCTCCAGTAATTCCGTCATGTCCTGGCGTAATTGTGACCCTTTTCCCCTCGGTAAACTGACGATGGCTGGGGCATCCGGCTCCTTGAAGTTGTAGAGGTAGCACCAGTCATCGAGTTCGAACTTTTCTCCCTTCTCTTCACGCGCTCGGACGATCCTCTCCACGTATGACTTCACCATGGAGGTTTTTCCCGTGCCGTTCACGCCGGATACGAAAATGTTATAACCGTGGTTGGACATGTTAAGGCCGAATTCCAAGGAACGAATGGCTCGGTCCTGCCCGATGAACTCACGAAGGGGTGCCAGGTCCTTGGTGCACTCAAACTCAAAGATACTCGGATCGCACTGCCAGCGTAATTGTTCCACCGGTACCTTAAAATCATTCATTTCCATCTTTTTTTCTCCTCGTCTGGTATGCTTTCCGCACCTCAACAGGAACCGTCACCTTCCGCCAACGATGTCTGCAAGGACTCCGGATGGAGATATAGTATAACCACCAATTGGTAGCGCGGCAAGAGCAAAGGATGGCCGGAAAAGGAGTCTGATGCCGGGTGAGGAATCACATTGAAATTGATGTAAGGGCGTGACAGCGGCAAAAACAGCCAGCCTGGTAGCCCACATCTTCAGGGCGAAAGATGTGGACTACCATATTATTGTGGCTATCGAAACAGATTTGCGAGGAATGGGTCTTATTTGAGAGTATCCATGATCACGTGTTCTTCCACCACCCAGAACCCGCCGCCGGGCTTCATCTCAGCAAACTTCATGCCGTCTTCCCGGAGCGCCCGGCCTTCTTCGGACATGATGAACTTTTCGGACTTGAGGAATGACTCCATATCGTCGTACCACATCTCCACGATGCCGTCACCCTGGTAGTCCCTGCCCGGCAGGTCTACATAGTGGTTTTGCACGTAGCGCCGGAGCCCCGGCATCATTCTTGCCGCCAGCGGGCCGTGTTCTTTCTCCCAGTACTCGTTGTATTCCGCGCGGGTCATGCCCGAGCGCCGGTGGGCCAGTGCGATGGTCTTGATCATTGCAGTCCTCCAACTGTTATTTTGAGCGAGATGGCGTTTTTGCTCCGTCATTCATTTTTCATGCGGGGATCGCTAACCTCTGGCCTCTCCAAACACTGTATCTAGAATCCCCTTCATGCTGGTTTGAAAGCAACTGGGCGGCTGGCGTGAGCGGGTCTGAGGGGCCGTGTACCGGGTCCTCATTACAGATTAGTTGGAAGGAAGTGTACCACCCTTGTCCTCCCGGTGTAAAGCTATCATGTCCTTGACATCCCGTGATTAATTGTTTTATCATCTTTTCAACGTGAAATCGGAGTTTCGTATTTTGGAATAATTCCAGGTCCATTGGGTTGGTTCTTCCCTGGTTTTCTGCTTGTGAGGCACTCGTTTTGTGGGGGTACCGTTAAGCAGATTCATATAATGGAACATTATTGAATCTAAGAGGAGGAATGATGAAAAAGCTCAGTATACCGGTTGTCATCCTGCTGGTTCTGGCGATTTTCGCAACGAGTTGCGGCGGTACCACCACTACCACCACCACCAGCACTTCGGCATCCCCGACCGCTACCACCACGACAACGACGAAACCATCTGCCACAGCTACAACTACCACCACGTTGACGGGCCCTATGACCACTACCGCTACCACACCCGCCGGTGACGCAAAATACGGCGGCACTCTCCGCATCATCTATCCGTATTCACCCGCGTCCACTCCCGGCTGGCCTGGAGATACTACCAACCCGCAGAAGTTATGGACCTGTTGGCTTACGTTCGAACCCCTTGTAAAACTCGACGCCGCCGGTGTACCCGAACCCTGGCTGGCAACGGAATGGAAATGGGGTCCCGATAACGCTTATATTGACTTCACGCTGAGAGATGATGTCAAGTTCCATGACGGGACCGACTTCACCGCAGAGAGCGTCGTGGTCCATGTGAACCAGCTCTTTGAAGAGAAGAACAGCGCGACCACGAACTGGGACCGCATTGAAAAAACCGGCAATTATTCGGTGCGCCTTTACCTCAAGCTCTATATGAGGGACTTCTGGGGCAACCTGGCCGGATGGGCCATGTTCTTTACCTCCGATACCCAGTTGAAAGAAAAAGGCATCGAATACGTTAAAGAGAACCCGGTCGGCACCGGGCCTTTCCTGTATGACAGCTTTGAAAAGGATGTCAACCTCAAATTCGTCAAAAACCCCAACTACTGGCAGGCCGGCAAACCTTACCTTGATGGTATCGATTTCTACACCACCAAGGAATCCCTGACGCAGCAGGCCAGGATGGAAGCGGGTGAAGGCGATATCCTCGTTCTCCAGACCGGTAAGATCCTGAAAGACATGCAGGATATCGGCTTCCAGCTCATTTACCAGACCGGCGCTTCCAACTTCATCATGTTCGATACCGCCAATGAAGGCCAGCCCACCAACGATCCCAAGGTCCGTATGGCGATCGAATACGCCATTAACAAGCAGGAAGTCGCCGACGCCCTGGGTTACGGCTTCATGCAGCCCAACAACCAGATCCCGTTCCTGGGCAACCCGGCGTTCAATCCTAATCTCCCAACCCGTGAATACAACCCTGATAAAGCCCGGGAGCTCCTGACTGAAGCCGGGTATCCCAACGGCCTCAATCTGAAGATGGTGGCGGAAACCTCCGGACAGGACTTCGCCGTGATGTTCCAGCAGTACATGTCTGAAGTCGGCATTAAACTGGAACTTGAGATGGTAGACAATGCCAAGCTCTGGAACTACCTCTTCACCGGGTGGACCGGTGTGATGAGTGTCGGTTACGCCATGGGCACCAACCTGCCGGGCTTCATTCGCAGCTACTTCCCTCCCATCGGTACATTCGATGTCAGCGTCAAGATCCCCGATGATATACTCCAACTCTGCAACGATGCCATGGTCGAAACCGATGACGCGAAATTCATGGAGATGAGCACTCAGCTGAGCCAGTGGATCTATGATAACGCCTTCTTCGTTCCGACGGTCGGCGTTGCCATGGGGTACATCCTGAGCCCCGACATCAAGGACCACGATCTCCTGCTCAAATACGTCGACTTCACCGTGTGGAGTCCTGAAAATTGCTGGCTGGACCGCTAACGTAATCATGCCGGGAGCCCGGGTCGTTCCGGGCTCCCGGTTTTAGTCCATCTCAGCAATTCCGGCCCATCGGGTGATCGTGTTCACGCACTCCCCCTCGATGGCAATCAATAACCATACGAATATCGGAAAGAGGTAAATGAAATGGCGAAAAAGTACGAAAAACTGGTGTTCTCAGGCCTGAGAGAAGATGCGAACCTGCCGGGTGTTGCTTCTCCCCAGGCGTATTTCAGAGGTGCGAACCAGATACCCGGCGCCGGCGCCAATATGGGCTGGCAGCTTTTCCTCAAACCCTTCAAACTAGAGACTGAACCTCATACACACGACCATGACGAATATCTCATCTTCCTTGGCGGCGATCCGGCCGACTTCTTCAGCAGCTTCGACGCGCATGTCGAATTGTATCTCGGCGAAGAAATGGAACTGTTCAATATCGATGTCCCCACCATTGTCTATATTCCTCCCAAGTTGTCCCACTGCCCTCTGGATATCAAGGTCGTGAACAAGCCGTTCCTCTTTACCGCCCTTCTGCAGGAACCCGTTTTCACCAAGACGATGAATGGCAAGGAATTCAGGTACGAGGGACCCAAGAAGTCCTGACGCAGAGTTGCTCCGTACGCTGTGAACGTCTGTTCCGGCAGGCCCGGCACTGCCGATAGGTTAAGGATACCGGAGAGATAAATGGGAACGTATATCATACGCAGGGTCATTCAATCCATCATCGTGGTATTGATAGTAACGGTGTTCGTCTTTGTTGGCATGCGTATGCTGCCGGGAGATCCCATTTTCATGCTCTTCAATCCCAACCAGTTGCAGAACATGACGCAGGAAGAGTTGGAAGAGTTACGGCATCAAGCGGGACTCGACAGGCCCCTCATGGTACAGTACTTCGATTGGTTAGGCGGCGTTTTCCAGGGTGATCTCGGTAACTCGATTCTGACGGAGGAACCCGTTACCAAGGACCTCGTCAAGCGTATTCCTATCACGGCTTACATCGGAGTACTGGCGTTCCTGGTCGCCATAATTGTCGGCATCCCGGCGGGGATTATCAGCGCAATACGCCGCGGTACCTGGCTCGATACGGTGGTAACGACATTGGCCAACCTCGGTATCACCGTGCCCATTTTCTGGTTGGGCATCATGCTGATGTGGGCCTTTGCCGTCAAGCTGGCCTGGCTGCCCACGAGCGGCTATACTTCTCCATTCGATGATTTCTGGCTGAGCACCAAACAATTGGTTATGCCCGTTTTCTGTATGGCCATCTTCGCCATCGCAGGCAATGCACGCCAGGCGCGTTCCAGCATGCTGGAAGTCCTCCGCCAGGACTACATCCGGACCGCGTGGTCGAAGGGGCTGAAGGAGCGGGCGGTGATCATTGGCCATGCGATGAAAAACAGCCTTATTCCCATCGTCACCCTCGCGGGAATGGGCATCGCCGGTATCTTCGGCGGTTCGGTACTTATCGAACAGGTCTTCAACATCCCCGGCATGGGGCGCCTGGCGGTCGACTCACTGTTCCAGCATGATTACACCTATGTCCAGGGGATCACGATGGTCATGACCGGTATCGTTGTCTTTTCCAATCTCCTTGTGGACCTTTCTTACGGCTGGCTGGACCCCAGGATAAGATATGACTAATCAAATCCGTGACTTTGATCGGGTGAGAAAATGACACAACAAGCCATAGCTCCTGATATCACGTTCGAAGCGCCGCCACGTGTTAATGAAGCGCGGAGGTTCTTGAAGGTTTTCCTGGGGCGCGGGCTGGTGGTTTTCGGCCTGATTATCGTAGTCCTGTTCCTTATCACGGCTGCGTTCGGCCCGCTTTTCGCCCCGTATGACCCGATCAAGATGTATCCGGTTGAGAGGCTTCAATCTCCCAGCGCCAAGCACTTGTTCGGTACTGATCATTTAGGGAGAGACACTCTGAGCCGCCTCATTCACGGTGCCCGCAGTTCGCTCATGGTGGGAGTCGTTGCGCTCGGTATCGCTGCCGGCATCGGGATCATTCTCGGTATGGTGGCGGGATACTTCGGCGGCTGGATCAACGCCGTAATTATGCGGGTTGTAGACGCGCTGATGTCCTTTCCCATGATCCTGCTGGCACTCATTATAGCCGGCCTCCTGGGCCAGGGGTTGGGAAACGTCATGATCGCCCTGGGCATCGCTTTGATACCAGCCTACGCACGTCTGATGTGCGGCCAGGTCATGGCTATCCGGGAGAATGACTATGTTCTTGCCGGCAGGTCCATGGGCAGCAATAACTGGCGGTTGATGTTCCGCCACATTATGCCCAATTCATTTCCCCCGCTTATTGTCCTGGTAACGATGCAGATTGGCGCCGC
The DNA here is from genome assembly GCA_964595455.1 of uncultured Dehalococcoidaceae bacterium. Classification (GTDB taxonomy): domain Bacteria; phylum Chloroflexota; class Dehalococcoidia; order Dehalococcoidales; family RBG-16-60-22; genus DAOUEG01. The sequence continues at coordinate 834 of CAZQQL010000041.1, read as the reverse complement.
CATCCTGGCGGAGGCAGGCCTCAGTTACCTGGGAATCGGTATCACCCCGCCGGCCCCGTCCTGGGGCGCCATGGTCAATGACGGGTTCAAGTTCCTGCTGACCAACCCCCTGCTGTCCTTCATCCCCGGTCTTGCCATAATGCTGGTGGTTTTTGCTTTCAGCATGGTCGGCGATGGTCTGCGGGATGCTCTGGATCCGCGTCTACGGGGAACGCTCTAACACCCAGGTATCCGGGGCAAACATACCCGCTGAAACAGCAGAACGCCAGCGGTTTTCCGCCTGCTTTTTCCGTGTGTAGAACTTGACGGCGTGGTGACCGGTAAAAACCGCCAAAATGTTCGTTTTCCAGGGAATCCACGCTCAGTTTCCTTGACATACAGCAAGATATTGGTTAGTATCAGAAGAGCAGTTTGTAACTTTTACATCGTTGATTTGCACCTGATTTTCTACATCGTCGATGTCAGGTCTTTTTCATTATTTTTTCCGCATTCGAGGACGATGGATGACGTCCTGATTTTGGTGCGGATTTAGATATTACCAGACCATAAAGGAGGTCAAATATGAAAAAATTGTTAATTCCCCTCATCCTGCTAATGGTTGTGTCGACCATTTTGGTAGGTTGCGGCGGGGATACCACGACGACAACAACGACGACCACGTCGACGTCGCCCAGTTCCACCACGACAACCACAACCTCCGCCACCGGTACCACCACCACCACAGCGACAACAACAGCGACTACCCCGAACAGCGAAAAATACGGCGGCATCTACACGACCCTGTTCCCTTACACTATCGCCAGCACTCCCGGCTGGCCGAGTGACAGCGCCAAC
>CAZQQL010000040.1:0-25843 GCA_964595455.1 uncultured Dehalococcoidaceae bacterium | reverse complement strand
GGCATCCACCATGTGCCCTTACTGCTTGACCTGCTTCAGGTTTGATATTAGACCCATTTGATATTCACTTGTTAAGGTACGGAAGACAAAATTAAAGGCCTGGCGGTTGTCCGCCAGACCATTCTGGCTCAACCAGCGTTCGCTCTTATGCGTTCGTCTTCTTCATTGCAAGATTAAGTCTACCATACGATTTTGGGGATGTCAACATGATTTCAGGCTCGTTTTGTCACTTTTTTTCAAGGTGCTTAAAAAATCCTTAACGGACTTTTAACAAACCGCCAGGACAGGATATGACCGGCCTTCCGGCGCTTTTCATTGTACCACAGTGTTGACATGGTTTGATGCGTACTCATGGTATTACACTGGTACGGGAACAAGGCCGCGGGCGGGACGCCCGCTCTACCCGGGTAAATCAAGCGGAACGTTAGCAATACCTACTCTGCCGCGAACATTCTCACTTCCTGGAGCTGGTCGTCTTGCTGGTATTGAAAAACCTTCCAGCATGGTTTACAGTGTAACCAAATGAGTCCTACCGTTTTCAGAATGAAAGGATACAGGTTCTATTTCCTCTCAAACGAGGAGGATCGAATCCATATTCATGTCACTTCTGAACACGGTGAAGCCAAGTTTTGGATCGAACCACTTATCTCTCTCGCTGTGTACCATGGGTATAGTGGAGAAAGATTAAGAGAGATACAGGGAATAATCGAGGAACGAAACAATGAAATCATCTCCGCATGGCACAAGCACTTCGGTATCCATTGAGAACATCACCCCTCGAGGGATCTGGTTGCTGGTAGAAGAGAAGGAATACTTCCTGAGTTACGAGGATTTTCCATACTTCAGGGATCATACATTGCGACAAATCCAGAACGTTGAACTGCACCACGGTTTCCATCTCTATTGGCCTGAGCTGGATATCGACCTTGAGATCGATAACCTGGAAAATCCGGAAAAGTACCCGCTGAAATCCAGGTTAGAGTAACTTGCCGCCATATGGCAAGACCGCTAATTGATGGCGTCGCACCGATTACTCTATTTCAGCCATAAATGGATTCCCGTTTTCACGGGAATGACAAGGCGGAGTTACGACACTACCCTACGATCGTCCCCGCCCACTCAAACTCCAAGGTCCAGCCGCCGCCGGTAATGGTAAGCTTGTTACCATCCAGCGTGTAACTTTCCCCGGATGACAGCGCCTTGACGTAATTGTCTTCCTGTTCCATGACCGCTTCATCCTGGCACAGCATCAGCGTTAACGTCATGTCCTCAATCGTCAATTCTGTATCTCCGGCCTTGTACTTGCCTCCATAATAATTGCAGCCGGCATTACCGGAAAACCACCCTTCTTTGGTGAACGTGAGAGTAACGGTTACGCTTTCCAAGGCCTGGTGGAAGCCACTTTCTCCCGTATACGAGACGAGCATCCACGCCGGACCAACCAAAGAGGCTGTCGCCGAGCCCGAATCTGCGCTGAACTCCAGCGTCCAGCCGCCTCCGGTAATCGTGAGGGTATCATCCTCAATCACAAACTTTTCCGCCGCCTGCAGCGCCCTGAGGAAGCTTGATTCCTGCTCCATAACCGCTTCATCGGCGCAGAGCTTCAACGTCTGTACGATATTGTCCGTCAAGGTCAGCGAGGAACCATCGACCGCATAAGGAGCGCCGTATTCATTGCAGCCGGCGCTGCCGCCTAATCGATTGTCCTGTTCCCAGAAGATGAGCGTAACTTCCGTACCTTCGATCACTGAGTTCGTAACCGTTCCATCGGCGTAGCTGACAAGGGTCCAACTCGTGCCAGCCAGGGGCCCCGTTTCCTCGGGAGTATCGCCGGTCTGTCTCTCGAAATCCGACTTCCAGCCGCCGCCGGTGATCGTCAGGGTATCACCATCTATTTCGAACGATTCCGCTTCTTTGAGGGCTTCGAGGTAGTGCTGTTCCTGCTCCATGATACCTTCGCCGGTACAGGCTTTCTTGGTCTGGTACAGACCGTTCAGGGTGATGTTCGTACCGTTGACCGTGTACTCAGCTCCGTAGTCGTTGCAACCAGCCAAGCCGCCCAACCGCTCCTCTTCACGTTCGAAGATGAGCGTCACTTCCGTGGTGTCGAGCGCCTGGCGGGTACCCATTTCTCCGCAATAGGAAACAAGGACCCAGCTTGTACCGGCCAGCGGGTTGACAACTTCAGCATATTTCTCAAATTTCAGCGTCCAACCGCCGCCGGTGATGGTCAGGGTATCACCGTCGATTTCGAACTGTTCAGCGTCCTGGAGCGCCTCCAGATAGTCCCGTTCCTGCTGCATCACCGCTTCGTCATTGCAGTACATCTCGGTCTGATAGATGCTGCCCGTGGTCAGAGCGGAACCTTTAATAGTGTACTCTCCGCCGTACTGGTTGCAGCCTGCGACGCCGCCGAACTGGTTCTTTCCAGCATCGAAGTTGAGGGTGACGTCGGTCTGTTCCAGGGCAGTGTGCGCACCCGTCTCGCCGGTATAGGAAACGAGCCGCCAGAACGTTTTTGCGAGGGGATTGACGTCCGGCAGCGTCGAAGTGGTTGTGGTCGTGGTGGTAAGGGTCTTTTCCTTGAACTTGATCTCGAAGCCGCCGCCGGTAAGGGTCAATACACCGTCTTCGATTTTGTACTCTTCAGCTTTACTGAGGGCCTTGAGGTAAGCAGTTTCCTGGTTCATGACGGCTTCATCGATACAGGCCATCAAAGTGCTGGTGACTTCAAGCAGTTTCAGCTTGTTTCCCTGGAGTTCGTACGTGCCGCCGTAGTGGTTGCAGCCGGCGTTGCCGCCCATCTGCTGTTCCTGTTTATTGAAATTGAGCGTGACCTCGGTGCGGTCCAGCGCCTGGTGGGTCCCGGATCCGTCCTTGTATGATTCAAGTACCCAGGTAGTTCCTTCCAGGGGAACGCCCGCCATGGCGCCGGACTGGCAGGCAGCCAGGACACCGGGGACGAGCAGCAGTGCAGATAATATGAGTGTACGCAGTAGCTTCATTGTTTTCTCCTCTGACATTTGACCGTTTGCGAGGACCCCTTTGGAGCACATGCTTGGCCCTTCTGACTAATACAACGTCCGCAGACTGAATTGGTTAGTAATCTTCTTTCGGCTCTGCCGTTTATATAAGTATTTGCCTATATAGAGTGTACCGTACCGTGCAATACCGGTGGGTTTAATTTGGCCGCTATGTTATAATTTACGGGTATTACCAAATTTTTATGCGGACGGTAGACAACACAGTGAGACTGAAAGAGACCATTACCGACATCATCAAGCAGGCTATCTCAACCGCGCAGGCAGCCGATCAACTACCCGTAGTGACTTTACCGGAGATCGTCATCGAGCGGCCGCAGAACCCCGACCACGGCGACTACGCTTCCAGCATCCCGCTCAAGCTGGCGCGCGCCATGGGGGACAAGCCGCTGAACATAGCGCAAAGGATAGTGGACAATATCAGACCGTCCGACGAAATCGCCGAAGTGAACGTAGCGCCGCCCGGCTTCATCAACTTCAAGCTGAAGGAATCGTGGCTGGCGGGCCAGGTCACCGCTATCCTTACAGAAGGCAAGAGCTACGGTTCCAGTGACAGCGGTAAAGGCAAGAAGGTGCAGATCGAGTTCGTGAGCGCCAATCCCACCGGTCCGCTGCATGTGGGCAACGGCCGCGGGGCCATCCTGGGCAGCGCCCTCGCCGATGCCCTTTCCGCCTGCGGTTACGAAGTTGAAAAAGAGTATTATGTCAATGACGCCGGCAACCAGGTGGAAACTTTCCGGCGTTCCCTGCACGTCCGGTACCTCCAGGCCATGGGCAAAGACGCGGAAATCCCGGCTGACGGCTACCAGGGCGCTTATGTCAAGGAAATCGTCGCCGATCTTATAGAGAAAGAAGGCGACAGACTCAAGGCGTTGCCGGAGAATGAACTGATCGCCGAACTGGGGCGGCTGGGACTGGCGAAGGTCCTGACGTGGATCAAGAACGACCTTGCCCTGTTGGGTGTTGACTTCAATGTCTGGTTCAGCGAGCAGAGCCTTTATGACGACGGGCAGTACCGGAGAACGATGGATTTCCTCAAGCAGGGCGGCTACGTTGCCGAGCGTGAAGGCGCGACCTGGTTCGTTTCCACCGCGCTGGGTGAGGACAAGGACAACGTCATCGTGCGGTCAGACGGCACGCCGACGTACTTCGCCACAGACATTGCCTACCATTATAACAAGTTCGTTGAGCGTAAGTTCGACCGGGTCATCGACATCTGGGGCGCGGACCACATGGGGCACGTGTCCCGGATGAAAGCGGTCTGCAGCGCGCTCGGCATCGACCCCGAAAGGCTGACGGTGCTGCTCTACCAGACGGTCACGCTGAAACGCGGCGGGGAAGTAGTGAAATTGTCCAAGCGTTCCGGGGACATCATCACGCTCGAGGAACTCGTGGAAGAAGTGGGCAAGGACGCGTCCCGGTTCTTCTTCCTGTCCCGGACAGCGGATGCGCAGATGGACTTCGACCTGGAGCTGGCGAAGAAGCAGTCCGCGGATAACCCCGTCTATTATGTGCAGTACGCGCACGCCCGGATCGCCAGCATCCTGAGACACGCCGAAGAACAGGGCGCGGCCAAAGCGGAGGGCGACGTCTCGCTGCTGACGCATGAAGCTGAAATGACGCTCATCCGGAAGATGCTGCTGCTGCCGGAGATCATCGAACTCATTGCGGAAACGCTGGAGCCGCACCACCTCACCTATTACGCCCAGGACCTGGCGACGGTGTTCCATGCCTTCTACAAGCACTGCCGGGTCGTGACCAAGGACGAGTGCCTGACCGGCGCCCGGCTGAAGCTGGTTAAAGCGGCCAAGCTGGTGCTGGGGCGGACGCTCAACCTGATGGGGATGAGCGCGCCGGAGAAGATGTAGGCCGGAGAGAGGCGCGGCGGATAAGAAGGGTATATGGGCTTTATCCGCCCTACACGAAATTCACTCTCGGGATTCTCTCACCCTCACCCTAACCCTCTCCCATCAAGGGAGAGGGGATGCCTTATTAGTAGCCGGAATCCACCTTCCTGGAAAAGACTATTCTGCAGTTCTTGAAACCGTATTCGTTATTTGATGATCAAGGCTGACCTGAATCTTCCTACGTATTCTGCTATACTGTGGCAAGGCACTATGCCGTCACAAATTTTCACCAATGTATGAGGAGGTCTCCATGGACAGAGTCAAGGGAAAAATCGCGATCATCACCGGCGCCGCCAACGGCATCGGGGAAGCTACGGCCAAGCTGATGGCTGCGGAAGGGGCCACGATAGCCATCGTGGATATCGACGACAAGAACGGAAAAAGAGTGGAAGCAGAGATCAAGGCGGCGGGGGGAACCGCGGACTTCTGGCACATGGACGTCTCCCATGCGGACGAGGTAGAGAAAGTCTTCGGGGAAGTCTACAAGAAGTACGGAAAACTGAACATCCTGGTCAATAATGCCGGCGTCGGCGGGGGGCGGAGCGCCCCGCACAAGACCTCGGAGGCGGAACTGGACCGCGTCATGAACATCAACATGAAGGGGCCGTTCTTCTGCACCAAGTACGCGGTGCCCTACATGAGCAAGTCAGGGGGCGGGAGCATCGTCAACGTGGCCTCGGTGTACGGAGTCATCGGCGGTGACACGCCGGTCTACGATGCCTCCAAGGGCGCGCTGCGGGCCATGAGCAAGTCCGACGCCATCGTCCTGCGCAAACACAATATCCGGGTCAACTCCATTCATCCGGGAAACGTCTGGACGCCGCTTTTCGAGCAGATCGAACGGAACCTGGGCGGTATCCCGGAAGAGTCCGATATCCTCGGTTCCATCCGTGTTCCGGCGGGCCGCATGGCGAGACCGAACGAGATCGCCTGGCCGATACTCTTCCTGGCCTCGGACGAAGCCAGCTATGTCACCGGGACGGAGCTGCTGGTGGACGGCGGCATGGTGCAGGCGCCGCTGCCGGTCTATCCGCCGCAGATACCGGAAGCGCCGGGAGTAGAACCGGACTAGGTCCATAGTACTGCTACTTGAAGAACCCGCTCATCCTGAGCCTGTCAAAGGATGGGCGGGTTTGTTTTATCTGTTAGTGCTAATGTCTCATGGCTCGACAAACTCACCCTGAGTGTCGGAGCGGGATCTCCAACCGAGAGTCAGATTATTCTAATCCTTCCGTCTTGTACTGGCGGCCGAATTCCACGTATTCCAGTGGAACACGGTCCAGCCAGAACCGGAGCCGCTCCGGGACCGGGCCTTTGATCCGGCCGGGAACACCGACCACATAGGAGTTGTCCGGTATTTTCATGTCCTGTCCGACCAGGCAGCCGGCGGCGATGATGCAGAAATCGCCGATCTCCACATTGTGGAGGACGGTGGCGTTGATGCCGATCATCACGTTGTTGCCGATGCTTTTACAGTGAATGACGGCGGCGTGGGCGATGTTGCAGCAGTCCCCGATGAAGGTATCGCCCATGCCGGGAATGCCCGAGTGAATGATGGCGCCGTCCTCGACGGCGGTGTTTTTCCCGATGACCACCTTGCCGGTATCGCCGCGGACGACGGCGCCGGGCCAGATGCTGGAGCCCTCACCTATTTCCACGTCCCCGACCACATAAGCGGCCTCGCTGACGAATGCGGACGGGTGGATCTGCGGTGTCTTGCCGTTGAAAGAACGAATCATGAAAAACCTCCGGACTTTTCTATCTTAGCATGTCCGGAGGATGGAGGTCGCGTTAAGGCGATGGGGACAGTCTCGTTCCCGGTCACCTGCGCCTTTCCAGGAAGCCGTCCATAAACGAGAGCATCTCGATGATATTGTCGACAACATCCACGTCGAGCGCTGTCCAGCAATAGGAGTACCCGGGAAACAGGGGGCAAATGTTGTATTTTTTCGCTTTATACGTCACCGGCACAAAGGCTCTCGGTCGACGGCCGGTCTTATCGGTCTGAATGCAATAGTCGCAGGCGTCGCATTGCTTGCTCTGACCGGTAACAAATGATTGAAGTTGCTCAGTCATATCGAGGAAGGCCGCCAGATAGTCTTTCATGCCGTTCGGTATACAGAGTCCAAGGACAGCCGGGTCTTTCACCCACCTGTCATAATTGACCGCAATACCAGTATGCCGGACCTTGAACTGGAATCCGCCCCGCGGAGGGTCTTTATCCCAGGCCGGATTGGCATAGTCCATCGATATTCCGCCGTCCAGGTATTCGAATAATTCGTACCCGCGTTCGTTCATCCAGTTTTCAAGATTCTGAAACGCAATCCTATCACCCAATAATCGTGGGAAAATGTCCCTGGTGTATGCATAGTTCGGGTCGAACAGGCATTTGGAAAAGGAGAGAGTATCGGCTTTCTCTCGTGTACACATCCAGACCCAGGCGGGGGGTAATGGTCCCGGTTCCCTGATACCAAGCCGTGCGAGTATTTCGCGATTCCTTTTGCTGACTTTCGCTGTCTCTTTGTTGGCTCCCATCTGAAACATAATGGAGAGAAGATCATCGACGGCTTTGATAAACAGGCGCATGTTCTTCATCAGATCAGGTTTACCCTCTGACGACTTGTTGAACCGGACCGTGTAAACGTCATCCATGTGAAGTTCATTCACGAACAGGCAGGGTTCGTCACAGGCCAACCGGTACAGGTTATGCATCAGGTCATAGAAAATCTGCTGTTCCCGCAGGCTGCAACTCGTTTCCTGCGGATGGAACGGAGGAAAGGTATCGAGACAGGTCTGTGCCATTCGCTGTTCCAGACATCGATACATCATAGAATTACTCTGACCCCGTTGATTCAAACTAGAGCTTCTGGCAGGCGGGACAGTAATAAACGCTGCCGCCCATGTAGGCTTCTTTCACGATCATGGTCCCGCATTGCGGGCACGCCTGTCCGGCAGTTTTGCTGCTGAGCATGGTTTGATAGCCTCCCGGCTGCCCGAAGAGGTCCTTTTCCGTGTCCCGGCCTCCCTGTTCCGCCATCGTTTTCAGCGTGGATTTGACGGAGGCGAACAGAGCTTCTTTTTCTCCATCGCTCAGAGTGGCGAGCTTCCGCTTGGGGTGGATGCGGGCAGTGAACAGGATATCCTGGAGGACGCCGTTACCCAGGCCGGGTATCCGCTGTTCCGTGGCGAGGACAGCCTTGGCGCTCAACTTCCGGACTTCCGGGGGAGCAATCAAGGTCTCGAAGTACGCACGGCCGAACTGTTCCGTCAGAGGCGAGGGCTTCGACCAATTCATTTCATAGAACTTGTTCTCGTAGTCGCCCTGGCGGAAGCAGACCACGCCGCCGTACATCTGCACGGAGGCGCTGATGGCGGTCTCGTCGGTGAACTCGATGAGAAGCTGGTGTTTGGCGGGCCGTTTCTCTCCTGCGGCGTGCAGCCGCAGATTAACACCGTCGTTGAAGTGAAGCGCGACATCGCCGGCTTGTATCTCCAGCAGGCTGCCATACGGATAAGCCTCGCCTATGGTCTTGCCCCGTAGAAGAGCGTTGTAGCCGGCGGGGTCGCCATGGAACCAGGCGAACTTGTGCGGAGAAAACGCCGCAATGACCCCCGCCACCTCTTTGCCCTTAAGGTTTTCGTTGGACTGTTTGGCCAGGGTGACGGCTTCCGGTAGTTCTATCATTACTCATTCGCTCCTCTGTTTATACCGTATCAATTCCACGAGCCGATGGTTCGACAGGCTCATCATGAGCGTTTGTTGCGCTACCCATGACCCGCTTTTTTTTGATTGCGGCGGGTAAAAAGGGAGAGATGGTTTTACCCGCCCTACAAGTATGCCGGTTTTCATTTGCGCCGGTACTTAGTCCTCGAGTATCCGGAACCTGAACGTGCAAGGCTTCTTGCCGCCGCTGGAGAGCGCCGTCTGTTCCGTGGTGCAGTCCAGCTTATGCCCGAGGGCTTTCTGGAGATGATGCTTGACGTGGCCGCCGCAGCAGTAGCAGTAGGAAATCGGCAGGGGTTTATCGGCCTGGGGCAGGCACACGCAGCGGTATTTTTCGAGCCCATCGGGAAAGAACTGGACGACGATATCATCTCCGTCCTGCTTGACGCTGTAGCCAAAGACGAAGTGAGCTTCGTTGGCAGCTACTATCCTGTCTTCCAGCGAGGCGTTGTTCCTGGCGATGTCTTCCGATACCTTCACCCGCTTGCCGGTCAGAGCACACGCGCAGCCCTCGCGTATAGATTTACATGTTTCCAGGTCGATGAGTTCGTCCATCTTCACCATGGCCTGCCGGAACCAGTCCGCCTTGGCCACGGCTTTAGTCTTGCGCAGGATGTCCTCGCCGCCTTCCATGATACGGTCAATGACGGCAGGCTCTATGCGGGCTGCTTCGAGCTGTTCCGCCAGTCTGCCGATGCGCTGGTATTCGTAATGTTTCACCACAGACCTCCGTACTCCGACACTAACATGATGAGCTAATAATATAGTACTCCTCCGAAGGTGACAATAGTGTGTCATATTAACAGGGGTTATTTGTCGATTGCGGTACCTTGACGAAACCCACCCCACCTCCCTTTCGGAATGGAGGCAACAGTCATGGATTGGTTCAGATTAGTCTGCAAGGCCGTAACTACACCGTTACAGCGGTATCGCCCGCTTTTCTTGTCCGCGAGCCTGACGCCATGCTAGAATGGCTCGTAAGGAGATTTTTCCATGAAAAAACGCGTCTTTTCCGGCATTCAGCCGACCGGCAACATCCATATCGGCAACTACCTCGGGGCTGTGAGCCGGTGGGTCAAGCAGCAGGAGGAGTACGATAACATCTTCTGTATCGTGGACCTGCACGCCATCACCATCCAGCAGGACCCGAAGCAGCTCCATGCCAAGACGCGGGAAGTCTCCGGCCTGCTCATGGCGGCGGGCATCGACCCCGAACGGTCCATCCTCTTCGTGCAGTCCGATGTACCGGCCCACTCGGAATTGGCGTGGCTGCTGAACTGCACCATCCCGATGGGCTGGATGGAACGGATGACGCAGTTCAAGGAGAAATCCGCCAAACAGAAGGAGCGGGTGAGCGTAGGGTTGTTCGATTATCCCGCCCTGATGGCGGCAGACATCCTGCTCTACAACACGCAGGTCGTGCCGGTAGGCGAGGACCAGAAGCAGCACGTCGAGCTGGCGCGGGACACCGCCCAGCGCTTCAACAACATCTACGGGGAAACGTTCGTGCTGCCGGAGCCGCGCATCGCCGAGACGGGGGCGCGCATCATGGGCCTCGACGACCCGACGAAGAAGATGAGCAAGAGCGAGACGGGTTCCGGCCACGCCATCAACCTGCTGGATACCCCGGCGGAGATCAAGAAAAAGATCATGCGGGCGACGACGGACTCGAATACGGACGTCATATTCGACGAATCACGCCCGGGCCTGTACAATCTCCTGAGCATCTACGAGACCCTGACCGGAGAAAGCCGCCCGGCCATCCAGTCCAGGTTCGAAGGCCAGGGTTACGGCGCCCTGAAGAAGGCGCTGGTGGAGGTCGTGGTGGAAGCCCTGCGGCCGCTCCAGGAACGGTATGCGCAACTTACCGCCGAACCGGGGCACATCGATCGCATCCTCAAGGCGGGCGCGGAAAAAGCCAGGCCGACCGCGGAGAAGACGGTGTCCCTGGTCAAGCAGCGCATCGGGCTGGGATAACCGGCAGCCATCCCTACCGCCCATTGCTTTCCGCCCTCCGTGCGCTATACTTTCCTCAAGAAGCGGATGACGGAGGCATGCCATGAAGACGCAGGAAGTTTTGACCCCTGCCGTGGAAGAAGGCCCTTACTACAAGACCGGTTCGCCGGAACGTTCCAGCATCGCCGGGCCGGGAACCATCGGGAGCTTGCTGATACTGGAAGGGCGGGTCATGGACCGGGAAGGCAGGCCCATACCCCATGCATGGCTGGACTTCTGGCAGGCGGACGGCAACGGGGTGTACGATAACGAGGGCTTCAACTTGCGCGGCCACCAGTACGCCGATGCCGAGGGGCGGTACCGGCTGGAAACGGTGCGCCCTCACGAGTACCTCATGCGAGCGGCCCATCTGCATGTCAAGGTAAGGACGAAGGAAGGTTCGCCGGTATTCACCACGCAGCTCTTCTTCCCGGATGAAGTCCGCAACAGCAGCGACCCGCTGTTCGAGCCGGGGACGATGGTCAATGTGGCAGAGACGGCGGACGGGCAGCACGCCCGGTTCGACTTTGTGATCGAGACCTAGTATCGGTTGGTTTTTGTTGGCGGCTGCCGCTATGCGGGAGCCGCCCTACGTGACCAGCAATAACAGCATTCATTACTCCATTCGAGCGATTGTCCAGCCTGCCTTGAATCAGCTATACTGTACGCGATAGGTATGAACATATCCTTCGTTTCCCCGGTGCCGGAGTAGCCCTCCGTCATGCAGGACCTACCCTCCGTCACATCCGCCACTTCCGCCAGACAGTCAGCTTACAGCTGGGTCATCGTGGCGGCCTGTTCGCTGATGATCTTCATCACGTACGGGCTTGTCTACAGCTACAGCGTGTTCTTCAAGCCGCTCGCGGAACACTTCCAATGGGACCGGGCAACCGTCTCGATGGTATACTCGCTGGCGGTCATTATCCGGGGAGCTATGTCCATCGGCACCGGGTGGCTGGCGGACAGGTTCGGGGCGCGCAAGCTGCTCATCGGGTGCGGTATTTTCATGGGAGCGGGATACCTTCTGGCGAGCCAGGTGACCTCCCTCTGGCAATTCTTCCTCGCCTATGCGGTGGTTGAAGCCATCGGGATGAGCGGGATATTCGGGGTGGGGACAGCGCTCGTATCACAATGGTTCACGAAGAACCGGGGCCTGGCGCTTGGCATCGTCGCGTCCGGTTCCGGGCTCGGGACATTCCTCATCGTCCCGGGCGCGGAACGGCTGGTGGCGGCATTCGATTGGTCCGGCGCGTTCGTGGTCTGCGGCATCGCTGCCGGGTCATTGATGATACTCGGGGCCGCCTTCCTCAAACCGCCGCCTCAAGAGCCAATGCTGACAAAAACGACAGGGCGATCCGGCGGAACGGTGGTTTTCAAGGCCCTGCGGGATTCCCGGCTCTACCTGATCATGGTCTGCTTCCTGCTGTTCTTCTCCGGGACGCAGATGGTCATGGTGCACCTGGTCAACTATGCCACGGACCAGGGAATCGACCCGCTGGTGGCGGCAACGTTCATGAGCGTCATCGGACTGGTCAGCATCGCCGGGCGGCTCTCCATCGGGGTCCTTTCAGATAAAATAGGCGTGTACCGCAGCCTCGTCATCACGAGCGTCTTTCTGGTAGCGTCCTTCGTCATCCTGATTTTCACGAGGTCCATCTGGGCTTTCTACGTGTTCGCGGTCATCTTCAGCATTCCGTATGGCGGCGAAGTCACGCAGATACCATTTGTCATCGGCCGGTACTTCGGGACCCGGGCGATGGCGACACTGATGGGTTTCACGATATTCGTCATCGGTCTGGGCGGGGCGCTGGGGGCATGGCTGGCAGGCAGGATTTTCGATGCCACCGGCAGTTACCAGTGGGCCTTCATCATTGGGGCCATCGGCGGATGCGGCTCCATCATCCTGGTGTGGGTCCTGAAAAGAAAAGACCGGACAGGTGATGCCCGGTCTCTAACGATTTCCTGAGATCTCGTTTATTTCCGGTGTTTCTTGACGAAACGACCCATGCGGTTCAGGGCTTCCTCTATCTCCGGTAGTGAAGTAGCGTAGCAGCAGCGAACGTAGCCCTCGCCGCATTTACCGAAGGCGGCGCCGGGAACGACGGCGACCTTTTCCTCCATCAGCAGCTTTTCCGAGAACTCCTCGGAGTCCATGCCGGTGCTGGTGATGCACGGGAACGCATAGAAGGCGCCTTTAGGCTCGTGGCAGGTAAGCCCGATTTCGTTCAATCCCTTGACAATCACGAGACGTCGCCGGTTATAGTCAGCCACCATCTCGAGGACATCGTCCTCGCCTGTTTTCAGAGCTTCGATTGCCGCTACCTGTGCCATCGTTGGAGCGCTCATGATGGTATACTGGTGGATTTTGGTCATGGCGGTTATCACTTCTTTTGGGGCGGCGGCATAACCAACCCGCCAGCCGGTCATGGCGTATGATTTGGAAAACCCACCCAGTAAGACCGTGAATTCTTTTGCTCCGGGCAAGCTGGAAAAACAGGTATGCTCCATGCCATAGGTCAGACGGGCGTAGATCTCGTCGGAGAGAACCAGAAGGTTATGCTTCATGGCGACGTCCGCGATGGCCTGGAGCTTGTCCCGGGTCATGACGGCGCCAGTGGGGTTCGACGGATAGCCGATGAGTATGGCCTTGGTCCTGGGAGTAATACGTTCTTCGATGGCTGAGGCGCTGACCTCGAAGCCTTCTTCGGGATAGGTCGGGACCATGACGGGTCTACCGCCGGCCAGGATAACGCAGGAATCATAGGCGACATAGTGGGGATCGGTCATGATGACCTCGTCTCCGGGATTGACGATAGCCCGCATGGTCAGGTCCAGCGCCTCGCTGACCCCTACGGTGATCAGTAACTCGCCGGACGGCTGGTAAGTAACACCATTACGTTCCAATAACCGTTTAGAGAGTTCCTCCCGGAGTTCCGGTATCCCGGAATTGGAGGTGTACATGGTATACCCCCGTTCCAGGGAACGTACGGCGGCTTCCGAAATATGCCAGGGCGTGGCGTAGTCCGGCTCGCCGACGCCAAGGGAAATCACGTCTTCCATGGACGCCAGCAGGTCAAAGAATTTACGGATGCCGGAGGGGGACAATTTGTTGGCGCGTTCGGAGATAAAGCTGCTAAATGGGCCTGGTTTATCGGATTTTTTTGCTGTCATGGTACACTCGCTCAGGGCGAACGGTCTAGAGGACGACGCGCTGCCGCTTCACTCCCTCCCCATCGCCGAGTATTTCACCGTCCTCTTTGTAACGCTTCAGGACAAAGTGAGTTTCCGTGGACTGGACGCCTTCCAGGTGAGCCAGGTTTTGAGAAACGAAATCCGCAATCTTCCGCTCCGTCTTGTCCGAGACAACGAGGAGCAGGTCATAGGCGCCGGAGGCGAGGTACAGGGAGATCACCTGGTCGAAGTGGGCCAGCCGGCCGGCGATGGTATCGAACCCGGCTTCCGGTTCCGGTTTGACCTTGACCTCGATGAGCGCCCAGACCTGTTCGTCTTCTATCTTGTCCCAGTTGACGATGGTCTTGTACCTGAGGATCGTGCGGTCTTTCTCCGCCTGCTTGATGACCTTGTTGACCTCAGCGGCAGGCGCCCCGGTCATGGTCGCGATCTGTTTAGCGGTAGTACGGGCATCATTTTCCAGGATTTTCAGGATTTCTTTCAGCATCACCGGCCTCCTCACAACCAGGCATTACTGCGGAATATGAGACCATTATAACAGAATGGATGAATCCGAAGGAAGACCTGTTCGGGGAAAGATGCGCTCAGGTAAACTAGAGAACCTTCCCTTCTTTCTTCGCGCGGGCATCCAGCGCCGCCCCGAGGGCAACCCCGAGGGCTACCCCGATCCCGGAAAAAGCATAGTTCTGCATCGCCGCCCCCAGGGCCGCCCCCAGACCCGACCCAATGGCGATCCCGACTCCCATGTACATCCCCTGATCGACGAGCTTGTGCGTCTTTTTCAAGTGAGCGGCCATTTCAGTCACCGTTTTCCGGTAGCTTCCCAGGCTTTCCTTCGAGGGGAACTGGGTGAGATTGGGAGCTTCCTGCAGCAGTGCATTCACCTGCTTTTTGAAGCCCTCGCATTCAGCGCAGGTTGGGGAAAACTCGTCCAGCCGCCGCGCGATACGAAGCAGCAGGTCAAGTTGAAACGATGCCGCCTGCTTCTTGGTAAGTGTCAGTTTCAGATTGGCGATGTCCGATTCCACCCGCTGGTACCAGGCGCTGGCGGCTTCGTACGTATCCATTGTCACTCCAATTTCATCATTGATTGAGGAAGACGCTGCGACATTGAAACGGGTTTTTCCCTTCGTAGTATAGAATAACACAATTAGGGGTCACACATGGAAAAATCCTTGTGAACAGACTGATTTTAGTTATACTTTAAAGAACAATACCGTAAGAAACCATCGAGGAGAAGAATGATGAAGCCGATAGGTCCTTTGATGTGGGAACACAGGCTGATCGAGAAGATGGTAGCCCTCATGAAAGAAGAAGAGTCACGGGAAACAGCGACGAATGAGGCTGATATCGGACTGATAGAGACGGCCGTGGACTTCATGAGGACCTATGCGGACCGGACCCACCACGGCAAGGAAGAAGACATCTTGTTCAAAGCCCTCGAGAGCAGGAGCATGTCCGATAAACATCGGAGAATCATGGACGAACTTATCGAAGAGCACGTCCGTGGCAGGAAACTCGTCAAGGAACTGGAATCAGCCAAGAATGCTTACAGGAACGGCGGATCGGGCAATTTACCCGGGATCACTGCATGCCTTGGTAAACTGGCGGAGTTTTATCCGCGCCATATCCTGAAAGAAGACAAGCACTTCTTCTTCCCGGTGATGGCATACTTCACCGCTGAAGAGCAGGCGGCCATGCTTGCCGAGTTCTACCAGTTCGACAGCAAAATGCTGCATGACAAGTACGAAGCACTGGTGAAAGCTGCCGCGGCGACTGCCGGAAGCCCAGTCAGGTAAGCATATGCGATCTATCAAAGTCGAAGATTGTACCGGTGGTTAGTGTGCTAGAAGGTCATGATAGATGCCCTATCAATCGTATACCTCGCGTCGGTGTCCAATAGCAATGACCGTTACCATGTGCTCGGAATCATTAATCTCGAACAAGATCCTGTAATCGCCAACACGGATTCGAAATAGCTTTCGATTAATGAGTTTTTTGACGCCTCGGGGACGTGGATTTTCTTTGAGAGACAATATTCTACTGGAAATCCGTGAGGAAACTGAAACCGGTAGCCTATCTAGGTCTTTCTCAGCCGACGCGACGATACTGACTTCGTACACAGCTTAGTTTTTCCGTTGTTGTTTTCCCTTTAAATATTCAGAGAATGGACGTGTGGGTTCATTTTTTCGTTGTTCGTAAACTGCTATATCAATCAAGTCTTCCCGGAGTTCTTCATCTTCAAGAAGCCGGCTAATAACAACACGTTTCTCGGATTTCGATAGTGATTCCAACGCCAACATGAAAATCTCTGCCCGCGACTGTGTAGTACTCATACATTACCTCGATAACAGTATAATATCACACCGCATTATAGAACAGTACCATGAATTTTATACCAAATCCCAGCCGGGAGGGAACTGCGGGACCGTCCAGGCGGGGTCCGGCGCCCACTCCCGCCACTCGTTGAAAGGAGATGTACCTGAGCTAATCCATTCGGCGGCGCGCCGGCCTTCGGAACACAGGAAGGCGGCTTTCTCGGGATCCACCATGCCGAGGTCGATTGCCTCCGCAAACTCATCTTCGTCCTTCCATTCCCACGAGGACAGGTCCCCCGCCACCAGCACGTCCAGGAAATGGTCCCGCACGATGAATCCGTGGGCCGTCCGCTCCAGCGGGTCTTCCAGGTTGATGTACCACCGACCCACGGTCAGGTCCGGGTGGTCCCGGAACAGAATGACGGAATAATACGCGCCGGGAATCGCCAGCCGCAGCGACGACCACTGCTCGGCGCGCCGCTCTGTTAGTACCCACTCTCCGGACATCCGTTGACACGGTCTGACCCGGTCTCCGGTGTCCGTCAGCGGGTATTTGTAGGCGGTGGTAAGCGGTGCATAGAGGGCGATCAGTTTCGGGTCATCGCGCACGACCGTCACCGGTATGGCCCGGAGCAGCTTGCCGTTCCAAATCTCACGGGTGACGATGGTCTGGCCGGTCTGGAAATGGCCTTCCTCCTGCATTGATCTACAATTCCGGCTTCCGCTTATGCCACTCCGTTGCCTGCTCGTAGGCGTAGGCGACGCGGAGCATGGTGGACTCGTCGAAGTTGTTGGCCAGCACCTGCATCCCTATCGGCAGGCCGTCCGAGAAGCCGGCGGGTACGGAAATACCCGGTATCCCGGCGATATTGACCGGCAGCGTGCAGATATCGCTGAGGTACATGGCCAGGGGGTCGTCCGTCCTCTCCCCGATCTTGAACGGCACGGTTGGCGAGGTGGGCGTAATGAGGGCGTCGTACTTTGCAAAGGCGGCGTCGAATTCGCGGCGAATGAGCGTGCGTACCTTCTGGGCCTTGAGATACCAGGCATCGTAATATCCGGCGGAGAGCGCATAGGTGCCAAGCATGATGCGCCGCTTGACCTCCGGCCCGAAGCCGTTCTCCCGCGTCCTCTCCATGGATTCCCACATCGTCTCGCCGGGATACGAATAGCCGTACTTGACGCCGTCGTACCGGGCCAGGTTGGCGGAACACTCGGACGGAGCAATGATATAGTACACGGCCAGGGCGTACGGCGTGGAAGGCAGGGATGTTTCTTCGATTTCCGCGCCGAGTTCCTGCAGTGTTTTCAGGACGGCTTTCATGGCATCTGAAACGGCCGGCTGCATGCCTTCAACATAATACTCTTTCGGGACGCCGAGCTTCATTCCCCTGAGGTCGGGTTTGAGCGCAGTGGTGTAGTCCGGCACCGGCTCCGGAACGGAAGTTGAATCGCAGGGGTCCGCGCCGGCGATGGTCCCGAGGAGTATCGCCGCGTCCTCAACGTCCCGGGTAAAGGGCCCGATCTGGTCGAGCGAACTGGCAAAAGCCACCAACCCGTAGCGGCTGACGCGCCCGTAGGTGGGTTTCATCCCGACCACGGAGCAGAACCCCGCCGGCTGGCGGATACTGCCGCCGGTATCGGACCCGAGCGAGCAGGCGGCCTCTCCTGCCGCCACTGCTACCGCCGAACCGCCGCTCGACCCGCCCGGAACGCGCGTGAGGTCCCAGGGGTTCCTGGTGGTGAAGAAAGCCGAGTTCTCCGTGGAGGAACCCATGGCGAACTCGTCCATGTTGGCCTTGCCGAGCATCACCGCCCCGGCGGCATTCAACTTCTCCATCACGGTAGCGTTATAGACCGGGACGTAGTTCTCCAGCATTTTCGAGGAGCAGGTGGTGCGGACGCCCTTCGTGCTGATGACGTCCTTGATGATGATCGGGATGCCGGTCATCGGCGCGGCATCTCCGGCAGCGATCCGGGCATCGGCCAGTTTCGCCTGCTCCAGGGCGCGGTCCGGGGTGACCGTCACGAGGGCCTTGACCTTGGGATCGACTTCCTCGATGCGTTTCAGATATTGCTGCGTCAGTTCGACGGACGATATTTTCTTCTCCCGAAGGAGCGCGGCGGCTTTATGAATGGTGACCATGTTTCTCTTCCTGCCAGTTTGAATAAGAATTAGTCGAGCACGGGCTTCACGCGGAAGCTGTCATCCTCGCGGCGCGGGGCGTTGGCGAGAACTTCATCCTGGGACAACGAAGGCCGGGCAATGTCATCCCGCATGACGCTGCGCAGTTCGATGGACTGGGTCGTAGGCGGGACATTGTCTGTATCGACCTGCTGGAGCACTTCAAAATGCTCGAACAGGTTCGATAGCTGTCCGCTGAAGCGGTCGACTTCTTCATCCGTCAGGGCGGTCCGGGCCAGTTGCGCGATGTGCAGCACATCTTCTCGGGTAACTTTCATGATAATCTCCGGGGAAAGCTGATTTTGGGGTTTCAGGTACGTTCCGATTATAACACCGGCCTCGAACAGGGGCAACCGTTACGCTCAAACGTTCCGCATTTCGAGAAAACTATCGCAATTTCGCGAAAAACTCGATATAATGTAGCAATAGGGTCAGGTACCCGCGCACCTTACAAACAGAAAGGAGGACCGTTATGACCGAGAGAGTCATGATATTCATCGACGGCAGTAATCTCTATCATTCTCTCAAGAACCATTTCAACCGCGCGGACCTGGACCTCGGCAAATTTTCCCGGAAACTATTATTAAAGCGACAGCTTGTCAGGATCTACTATTATAACGCTTCTGTAGGACAGAAACAGGAACCCGAGGTATATAAACAGCAGCAGGCGTTCTTCGCCAGCGTCAACGCAGTCCCGTATACGGAACTGCGCCTCGGTCGCCTGGTGTATACAAATCAGTGGCCCAATGTGCCGCCTTATGAAAAAGGCACGGATGTCCAACTGGCCACCGATATGATTACGCACAGTTATAAGAATAACTATGATGTCGCGATCCTCGTTGCGGGAGATAACGATTTTGCCGGGGCCGTCCAGGCCGTTAAAGACAACGGGAAGCACGTCGAGGTTGCACTGTTCGGTAAACAGGGCACGTCCCAGCAACTGCGGGACGTCTCGGACCGGGTCATTATCATTAATGCCCGGCTCTTGACAGACTGCTGGAGCCGCCAGCCAGGGCAACACCCGCAGCGCCGGCAGAAGCCCGGCGGGCAGCAGCAGAACGGCAATCAACAGAACAATAATCACCAGCCGACCGCTGCCTACCAGAACAACAACAGCCGTGCCCACGAAAATCAGGAAAACCACTCCCCACAGCCATTGAACAACGAATGAGTTCCAAGCCCGTCAAGTCCGGCGGCGTTTACCGCGCCGCCGGACGTATACTTCATGAAGAAGGGACCATCTATAAGGACTGGGGCGGACGCCTCCCGATTGTCCTGGTCTACCCCAATACCTATTACATCGGGATGTCCAACCTGGGCATCCACGTTCTCTACAAACTGCTCAACTCGTACGATGACATCGTATGCGAAAGGGCGTTCCTGGAGAATGATACCGTCCTGCCGATCTCCCTGGAATCCGGCCGGCCGCTGACGGACTTCGCTGTGCTGGCATTTTCCATTTCCTACGAGATGGACTACTTCAATGCGGCGACCATGCTCCGCAACGCCGGTGTACCGATGTTCAGTTCGGAGAGGGACGAAACCCACCCGCTTATCATGGCCGGGGGACCGTGCATCACGGCCAACCCCATGCCGGTGGCGCCGCTGTTCGACTGCTTCGGCATCGGCGAGGGGGAAGCGCTGTTTCCGGCCGTTTTGCCGGTACTGCGGGAAGACATCGGCGGCGCACGGGGCAAGCTCCTCGAAGACCTGGCAAACATCCCGGGCATCTACGTTCCTTCACTGTCTTCCAACCAGCCCGTCACGAGGCAGTGGGTGAAAGACCTCGACGAGTTCGGCGCCGCATCCTCCGTCATGACGAAGGAGACGGAACTCGGCGACCTGTATCTCATCGAAGCCGAGCGCGGCTGCCAGCGGGGATGCCGGTTCTGCCTTGTCAACGGCGCCTTCTCCCCGATGCGTTTCCGCACAGCCTCCGATATACTGGAGCAGTCACAAGAAGGGTTGAAACATAGAAAACGCATCGGGCTGGTGGGCCCGGCGGTGACCGACCATCCCGAGATAATCGATATCATCGACGGCGTGCGGGACCTCGGCGGGGAGCTATCGGTGAGTTCGCTCCGCATCAGTTCGCTTTCGGAGGACATCATCGCCTCCCTGGCGAAAGCCGGGGCAAAGACGCTGACCATCGCCCCGGAAGCGGGCTCGCAACGGCTGCGGGACGTCATCGACAAAGGCATAACCGAAGATGACATCTTCCGCACGGTGGAGAGCATCGGGCAGTACCGGTTCACTAACCTGAAGCTCTACTTCATTGTCGGGCTGCCGACGGAGACGGATGCGGACATCATGGAGATGATAGACCTGGTCAAAGCTGTCAAGGGAAAACTCGGCGGTACGAGGATCACCGTCAACGCCGGGCCGTTCGTTCCCAAAGCCGGGACGCCCTTCCAGTGGCTGCCGATGGCGCCGCAGGAAGACCTGGCGCGGCGGCTGAAGATGCTCAAAGACGGACTCTCCGGCAAGGGCGTCAAGGTCAATGACGAAAGCCCGACCTGGAGCCTGGTGCAGGGCGTGCTGTCCCGCGGCGACGAGAGGCTGGCCCCGATGATAGCCGGCATGAAGAAGCTGACGATGGCCGCCTGGCGGAAAGCCGTGGAGGAGTACCGGCTGAACGTCGATCATTATGTCAATCGGAGGTGGGACACCGGGAATCCCCTGCCCTGGGCATTGGTCGAGGGCGGAACGAAAACGGAGCGGCTCTGCGCTGGGCTGGAGAAAGCCCTGGGGGAATACCATGCCTGAGTACTATTTCGACATCGAGACCTGCGCCCGCGGTGACAAGCCGGATATGGCCAACGATGAGATCATTGCCATTACCTGGCAGGCGGTGGACAACCACACCGGTCTGCCGCGCAGCCCGCTGCGCATCCTGAAGGCCTGGGAATCATCCGAGGAAGAGATACTGCGGCGGTTCTACCCGGTCTTCGACCCGGACTACCCGTGGAGCTTCGTACCCATCGGGAACAACCTTAGCTTCGATTTCACCAGCCTCATCTACCGCTACCGGAAGTACGGCAGAGAGATAAAGGCATGGAAGCTGTTCAACGACCGCCCCAGCGTGGACATCAAGTCTCTGCTGGTGATGTGCAATGGGGGTTCGTTCAAGGGGTGCGGGCTGAACAACTTCACCAGGAAGACGCATTCCGGGGACAAGATACTGGGCTGGTACGATGCCGGCGAATACGGTTCCATCGAAGAATACATCAGGAACGAGACCGAGGCCTTCCTGGAGCTGTACCAGCACCTACTGAAGGCGATGCCGGAGATGTGGAAGGTGTTTGCACGGGGAATCGGGCTGGAGCTGCCGGGGGAGGCTGGTGAGAAGAAGGATTAAGAGTGCTGTTTGACCGGCCTGCGAACTAGAAAGCCGCTCATGGCGAGTCTATGAACCAGAGCGGCTTCGTTATTGAGAGTTATTTTCTTTTACTTGTTCAACTGCTCGGTGACGATATCGTTCACCAGCTTGCCGTCGGCTTTTCCCTTGACCTTGGGCATCAGTTCTTTCATGACCTTGCCCTTGTCGGACGGACCGGAAGCCCCGACCGCCGCCATGACCTCTTTCACGATGGCTAATACTTCCTCGCGGGTCATCTGCTGGGGCATGTAGGTCTGGAGGATCGTCATTTCCGCGGCTTCCTTGTCCGCCAGGTCCATGCGATTGCCCTGTTTGAAGGCCTCGATGCTCTCCTGGCGGCGCTTGATCTCCCTGGCTACCACGGCGATGACGTCGTTTTCTTCGAAGTCTCCTTTGCCGCGCTTGTCGATCTCGGCGTTCTTGACGGCGGCGCCCAGCATGCGGAGCGTATCACGCCGGAGCGTTTCGCCCTTCCTCATGGCGTCTTTCATATCATCGTTTATCTTCTGCTTGAGGACCGGTTCCTGCGTCATCGCTATTCCACCTTCATCTGCTCCGGGGTCTGTTACAGGGATTGTCAGTTTGTGTCTGGCGGAGCTTGAGACGGCCAATCTGCCGTGACCCTGTACCATTCTATTCGGGGCCAAACGGACTGTCAAGAGCGACAAAGCTAACCCCACAGACCAAATCTGTCTCGCAACCCGGAACAATATTGACATTTACCGCCGGACGAAATATTCTGTATCAACTTTAACTCACTAATGAGTAACACTCATCTGAGTATGTAAAGAGAGGAGGTATTTTCAGGGAACCAATCGGCAAACAAAAGCGCGAAACAGGTTATTAGTAAGGAGTTTGGCATGAAAAAGCTGATCGCAGTATTGTTCATCATCATACTTCTCAGCAGTACCATCCTCGGCGGCTGCGGTACAAAAACCGAAACCACCACTACCGCTACCTCCACGCAGCCGGCAGCTTCCCAACCCGCTCAAATAATCGAATTAAAACTCAGTTCGTGGGTACCGCCCCAATCCATGGTCGGGCAAATGATCGATACATGGATCGGTAAAGTCCATGAACTCGTCGGGGACAAGATCAAAATTACCCACTATGCCGGCGGAACACTCGGCGCCAATGAAGACCATTACAACATGGTCGTTGAAGGCATGGCCGATATCGGCCTTGCCGGCGGCGGCCCGACCAAGTGGGCGACCCGCGCCAGCGGCTTGCCGTTCCTCTTTGACAGCGCGGAGCAGGCAGGTTGGGTAACCTGGAAGCTTATCGAAGAAAAGTGCATGAACCTGGAATATAAGGACCTGAAACCCCTGTTCCTCGTACCGGTGGCGCTGGATAACCTGGCATATAACAAAAAGCCCGTCAGAACAATGGAAGACCTGAAGGGCATGAAACTGGCCACGGGCTCCGATATCGGTCTGGAATCCCTCAAGGCGCTGGGGGCTACAGAAACCTATATACCGGCTCCGGATATGTACACGGCCCTGGAACGTGGCCTTATCGATGGACTGGCGACCAACTGGGAAAAATCAGTCGCCTTCAAAGAATGTGAGGTGACCAGGTACCGCACGGACGGCATCAAGTTCTGGTGCAACGCCATGATCATCTACATGAACTGGGATTCCTGGAACAAACTGCCCAAAGACGTACAGGACGCCATCACATCTGTGAGCGGCCTGGCCATATCCCGGGAATATGGTCGACAGATGGATGAGAACGACCAGAAATTCCGCGGTATCGTGTCCGAAATGGACTCCGGCGCCGGCAAAGATGCGTTTATCGATATTTCGCCGGCAGAGAGAGAACGATGGAAAGAGGCCACGCGTTCCGTTTGGGACTCGTATGTCGATGACGCCAATGCGGAAGGTATTCCCGGGCAGGAAATCGTGGATTACCTGGTACAAAAAGCGGAAGAATACAAGTAGCCGGCCATGCTTCAGAGAACTGGCAGGTTTCTTAAAAAAGTACTCTTCGGCGTCGGTGACAAGGGACTGATCGCCATGGCAGTGGTGATGATGGGACTTGTGATGCTGACCGTGGTCGATGTCACTATGCGCCGCGCCTTCGATGCCCCTCTGGGGTTCACATACGAGATAATGGGACTGGGCATGACAGTCATCGTATGGGGTTCGATACTTTACAGTACCGGGCTGGAACGCCATATCAGCGTCGATGTCATCATGTCCCGTATCCCGGGGCGGTTCAAGCGCATCATGGTCCTCATCTGGGACTTCGTCACCATCGTCGTCCTGTTCCTCCTGGGATGGCAGAGTATCCTGTACGCAATCAAACTGGCGAACACTAAAACAGAGACCCAGATGCTTGACATCCCCGTCTATCCTTTCGTGATTATCGTGGCTTTCGGAGCAATCTGGGCAGGACTGATGCTTTACTGCAACTTTATTAACAGCTGCAGGGAAAAGGCAGAGTAGTGGATATCGCGACTGTTGGCATCATCGGGCTGGTCATGTTCATCGTCCTCATGTTCCTCAATATGCCTCTTGGCATTATCCTGGCACTGGTGGGATTTGTCGGCGTTGGTTTAATCAGGGGCTGGGACGCCGGCCTTTCCCTGCTGAGTATCCAGGCCTACCGCACCGGTTCCGACTATATCCTGGGAGTTGTTCCGCTCTTCGTGGCCATGGGTTACATGGCGATGAAGTTCGGATTGAGTACCGACCTGTTCCATGTCACCAACAAGTGGATGGGTCACTGGCGGGGCGGTATCGCCATGGCGTCGACACTGGCCTGCTGTATCTTCGGTGCAATATGCGGCTCCAACGTAGCCACATCGATGGTGGTAGGCACGATAGCGTTGCCGGAGATGCGCAGATACAAGTACGACGATACGCTTTCTACGGGCATTCTGGCCTCAGCGGGGAACCTGGGCGCCTTGATTCCGCCCAGCCTCAACTTCATCATCTATGCCATCATCACAGAACAATCCGTGGGTCTGCTTTTTATCGCCGGCATCGTCCCCGGCCTCCTGCAAGCTGTTCTTTTCGTGCTGACAATCTGGCTCTGGTGCAAACTGAGGCCCTCGGTGGCGCAAGTCTCGCCAAAAGCTACCTGGAAAGAACGCATCGTGTCGGTCAGGTACATCATCGGCAGCGGCCTCCTGATTATTTTGGTACTGGGGGGTATCTACGCGGGTTTGTTCACTCCCACGGAAGCTGCAGCGATCGGCGTATTCGGGGTCATCCTGATCGGCTTCATATTCCGCCGGTTGACCTGGCTGCGATTCTGGGACAGTATCAAGGACACGGCATTGCTGACCGGGAAACTCTTCCTTCTCATCATCGGCGCCATGATATTCACGAGGTTCGTAACCGTTACTGAAATTCCTCTCCACATCTCTCAATACATCGCCGGACTGGATATCGCTCCCGTCTTCATACTTATCGTACTGCTATTTTTCTATATCGCAGCCGGTTTTGTCCTGGATATCATGCCGGTTATTCTCATCACCGCACCGGTCCTTCATCCGGTCCTGGTGGGCCTGGGTTATGACCCCCTCTGGCTATCGGTACTCATTGTCATGACGACATTGATCGGCGGTCTCACGCCACCCGTCGGGATGACTGTTTTCGCCATGTCAGCCATGATCAAGGATGTTCCCATCATAAAGATGTTCAAGGGCGTGACGCCGTTCATCATAGCCATGGTCATCTGCATCATCATCATCATCATATTCCCGAGCATCGTGACGATACTGCCAGAAATCATGAAGCCGAACTGATGGAACGGATCACATGACCAAAAAGGGGAGGCCCGGTGCCTCCCCTATTGGTTTTTGGAGATTGAACTTAACTCTCCGGTCTGCAGAGGGGGTAGCCCGCCCGCTGCATGACCTCCACGGCCGCAACGAGACCGGATGCCGAAGCCTGGACGAGACCGCGGCTCACCCCGGCGCCATCACCGATGGTGAAGAGGTTCCTGATCTCGGTCTCCAGTACGGAATTCAACCGGGGCCGGAACGAGTAGAACTTGACCTCGATACCGTAGAGCAGCGTATCCGGCGAGGCCACGCCCGGTATCATCCTGTCCATGGTCTGGAGCATCTCGATGATGCCGGACAGGTGGCGGT
>CAZQQL010000039.1:0-25880 GCA_964595455.1 uncultured Dehalococcoidaceae bacterium | reverse complement strand
ATAATGAGCGGTGACTGGAGTTCAGACGTGTGCTCTTCCGATCTCGGCGCGGGTTCCCGCCCCAGGAACCGGTTGACGAAGGCGGCGTGGTCATTGTCCGGGATGAAGCAGATCTCCCGGCTCTCCGGACGTTCCGCGGCAGGTAGTCCCATCTCGAGCGCCAGTTCCTTGACCCGCCTCTTGGTGAGGTTGCCTACCGGGAACAGCGTCCCCCGGAGTTGGTCCCGCGTCAGGCGGCAGAGGAAGTAGGACTGGTCCCGGTCCCGGTCGATGCCCGGCTCCAGGATGACGCCGCCGTCCCAGGTCGGCTCCAGCCGGGCATAGTGCCCGGTCGCGATGCGGTCCGCACCCCGTTGCCGCGCCCATTCCTGGAGCGCCCCGAATTTCATCGTCCGGTTGCAGAGCACGCAGGGGTTCGGTGTCCTGCCCCGGGCGTATTCCCGGCAAAAATCGCTGATGACCTCACCGGCGAACTGCTCGGAGAAGTCCACCGTTACGTGCTCGATGCCGAGGTGACCGGCGATTTGCCGCGCGGCTTCGATATCGCGGCCATCATCGTCCGGGCGCAATTGCATCGTCACGCCGGTAACGGTGTGTCCTTCCTGTTTGAGAAGAGCGGCGGCCACCGAGGAATCGACACCCCCGCTCATGGCTACGACTATTTTCATTGTCCTGCTTTGTTCAATTTTTCGAGGACCAGCTTCGCCGCGACTTCACCGGAGACGAACATCGCCCCGAAGGTCGGTCCCATCCTCGGCACTCCGGATACCGCTCCCACGGCCATGCCGCACACGATAAGGCCGGGATAGCATTCCCCGGTATGCTCCACCACGAGGTCCTCGGACTTGTTGATCCATAACGGGCCTTCGCCCTTGAGTTTCAAGAGATCCCGCTTGGAAAGCTTGATGCAGACGGCGGCGTCATGGCCGGTGGCGTCGATGACAAATGGCGCCTCCAGCACTACCGGATCGAGGGCGGCCACCTGCTTCGGCAATGAGGCTATCGGCGCCCAGTTGATGACCGCTCCGCAGACCCGGTTGTCCTTGAGCACCAGGTCTTCCAGCATGACGTTGTTGAACATCCGCGCCCCGGCATGGCAGGCCGCGGCGATGAGGCTGGCGCACATATAGGGGGCGTTGCAGGTCACCAGTCCCTCTCCGACCACCTTGTACGGCACGCTGAGTTCGTCCAGAAGCTTCTCTCCGGGGTGGCGGACGGTTATGACCGGCATCAGGAAGCCGCCGCTCCAGGAACCGCCGCCGAGGTAATTGTTGCGCTCCAGCAGGACGACTTTCTTGCCTGCCCGGGCGATGTTCCGCGCCGCTACGAGGCCGCTCGGCCCGCCGCCGACGATGATGCAGTCGCTCTCCACGAATTCATTAAACTCTTCCGTGAATTCGTTGACGATTGCCCTGGTGATGGCTGCCTCGGTGACCGGGGTGAATTTCTCCATTTGTCAGGTCTCTCCTTACGTTATGATATGAAATTGGTATGAAGGAAATGTTATCTCCGCCTGGCCGGCGGACAGGTCAACGATGATGGTCTGAATCGGCCGTTGCGGTGGTCTTCAATTGTTCTTCCAGGGTGCGTATCCGCTCTTCCATCCGCATGTGCTCCCGGTGCAGGAGCCGGACGGTTTCCGTTAACGGGTCAGGTAGTTTGCCGTGTTCCAGGTCCATGGACGGTTGCGGCTGCCGCCGTGTGACGACCCGGGCGGGCACGCCGA
This sequence comes from uncultured Dehalococcoidaceae bacterium, assembly GCA_964595455.1. Classification (GTDB taxonomy): domain Bacteria; phylum Chloroflexota; class Dehalococcoidia; order Dehalococcoidales; family RBG-16-60-22; genus DAOUEG01. The sequence goes on along the minus strand of CAZQQL010000039.1, from coordinate 24,154 downwards.
CCACGGTGACGCCGGGCGGTACGGACTTGACGACGACAGATCCGGCCCCGACCCGCGCCCCGTCTCCGATGGTGATCGGTCCGAGCGTTATTGCTCCGGTCCCCATGACAACACCGTTGCCGATGGTCGCGTGGCGCTTCTTCTTCTCCAGCGTCGTGCCGCCCAGGACGACGCCCTGGTAGAGCAGCACATCATCGCCGATTTCCGCTGTCTCCCCGATGACCACGCCGGAGCCATGGTCGATGAACACCCGCCGTCCGAGTGTTGCGCCGGGGTGTATCTCGATGGCGGTCAGGAACCGCGCCAGGTGGGATACCAGCCGCCCCGCCAATCTCAATTTGTGCGTCCAGAAAAAGTGACCGATGCGGTACGCCCAGATAGCGTGCAGTCCCGGGTAACACGACAGCACTTCCAGCACGCTCCTCGCCGCCGGGTCCTTTTCGAACACGTTCCTGATGTCTTCTCGTATATTGCGCAGTATCATTTCTGCTCTATACCATTCTATCGCTTCCCTTTTATGGGAGGCAGCGCGGGTTTTGTCCGAAACCGGTTCCAGCATTCCCCGGAAGAAGTCCTACGGTCCGCCTTCGGCGGACGAAGAACCCGTCTCCTTCCGCCCGCGTCATTGGAGCAAACCTTTTGTCTTATTATACCTTACCTGACAAATTATTGGGAAAAGTTGACTGAAAAGATAAACAATTTAAGTTTACCAACGGTATGCCGCCCTGTCAACTTTGAAGTACCTTGTAGTATTGTGTAGAATACCATCATGGACACGGTGTTCCGGCATCTCCCCAGCGTTGACAAAGTCATCTCCGATAGCAGGCTCGCCAGCTACATCAGCGTTTTCGACCATGAGGTACTGGTGAGCGTCACCCGGGACCGGCTGGACGCTGAGCGCCGTGCGGTCGCCTCCGGGAAAGCCGCAGCTTCTCCGGACGACATCATCGACGGAGTTGCCGCCGACCTTAAACGCCTCCTCAAACCCAACCTCCGCCGCGTCATCAACGCCTCCGGCGTCATCATCCATACCAATCTCGGGCGCGCCCCGCTCAGCCGCGAGACGCTGGACGCCATGGACGCCGCCGGGGAAGGCTATTCCAACCTGGAGTTCGACCTGGAGAACGGCGTGCGCGGTTCCCGCCACGTCCACGTTGAAGAACTGCTCTGCCGCCTGTCCGGCGCCGAGGCTGCCATCGTGGTCAACAATAACGCCTCAGCGGTTCTGCTCGGTCTTTCCGCAGTCGCCCGCCGCAGGGAAGTCATTGTGTCGCGCGGGCAGGCCGTGGAGATTGGCGGCGGCTTCCGTATCCCGGATGTCATGCGCCAGAGCGGCGCTAAACTCGTTGAGGTGGGTACCACCAACTGCACTTATGGTCGGGACTTTGATGAAGCCGTCACGGAGCGTACCGTTGGACTTATGCGCATTCATTCCAGCAATTTCAAGCTGGTCGGTTTCGTCAACGAGACGCCGCTGGAAGAGATCGTCGCCGTGGCGAAGAAGCACGATATCATCGTTCTCGACGACCTCGGTTCCGGTTGTTTCCTGGATACGACCGCTTACGGCCTGGCTGCCGAACCGATGGTCCAGCAGAGCGTGAAGGCCGGCGTCGCCCTGACCTTCTTCTCCGGCGATAAACTGGTGGGTGGACCGCAGGCCGGCATCGTCGTCGGGCAAAAGGAATATATCGATAAGCTCAAGAAGCATCCCCTGGCCCGCGCCACCCGCATGGACAAGTCCCGCCTGTCCGGGCTGGCCGCCACGCTGCGGCACTACCTCAAGAAAGAGGCCACGAAAAAAGTCCCGGTCTGGCGGATGATCGCAACGCCTCTGGCTGAAATTGAAAATCGCGCCCGCGCCTGGGTTGAAGTCCTCGGAGAACGCGGTACCATTATCGATGGAGAAACGATGGTCGGCGGGGGCAGCCTCCCCGGCGGCTCCCTCCCCACGAAACTCGTGGCGATACGTATCGGCCGCTCCGCCCAGTCCCTGGCCCGCAGGCTCCGGCTGCGGGACGTCCCGGTCATCGGCCGTATCGACAATAATGAGTTCCTCCTCGATCCCCGTACCGTTCTCCCGGAAGAAGATGATATGATGTTAGCCGCCCTCAGCGAATTGAAAAGCGCCTGAGGTTTCACTACCCGAATACGCGACAGGAGATAAATAACATGTGCCCACAGGAAATCCAGTTACGCTACGGATTCAATCCACACCAGAAACCCGCCCGGATATTCATGCAGAAGGGCGAACTCCCTTTCAAGGTCCTTAACGGCGCTCCGGGCTACATAAACGCCCTTGACGCCCTCAATTCCTGGCAGCTCGTCAGAGAACTGAAGCAGACGCTCAAGATGCCCGCGGCAGCTTCCTTCAAGCACGTCAGTCCGGCCGGCGCAGCCGTCGGCGTTCCCCTGTCGGACACACTCAAAAAGGCCTATTTCGTAGACGATATGGAAGAATCGCCGCTCTTCAATGCCTATGCCCGCGCCCGCGGCGCCGACCGCGTCTCCTCCTATGGGGATTTCGTCGCCCTTTCCGATATCTGCGATGTCGCCACCGCCAAGCTCATCTTCCGGGAAGTCTCTGACGGTATGATCGCTCCCGGTTATGAACCGGCAGCGCTGGATATCCTCAAGAAGAAGAAGGGCGGCAAGTACCTGGTCATGCAGATCGACCCGTACTATGAAGCCGGCGAGACGGAAATCCGGGAAGTCTTCGGCGTGACGCTGGAACAGCAGCGCAATGACGTCGTTCCCACGGAAAAATTCCTTCAGGACATTGCTACCCGCCGCTACGAGCTGACCCCGGAGGTCATCCGCGACCTCATCGTCGCGACGACCGCCATCAAGTACACCCAGTCCAACACTATCGGCTTTGCTGTTGACGGCCAGGCCATCGGCATCGGCGCCGGGCAGCAGTCTCGTATCCACTGCACCCGCCTCGCCGCGGAGAAGGCCGACCGCTGGTATCTCCGCCAGCACCCCGTCCTCCTCGGACTCAAGTTCAAGGACGGCGTCGTGCGGGCGGAACGCAACAACGTCATCGACCTCTTCCTGCAGGAACGCCTCAACGAGTACGAAATGAAGAATATTTCAGACGCCCTCGTCACCGTCCCACCGCAACTGACCTGGGAGCAGAAGCGGGAATGGCTCGATGGTCTTAAAGGAGTCTCGCTCAGTTCGGACGGCATGATACCTTTCCGGGACACCATCGACCGCGCCTACCAGAGCGGTGTCAAGTATGTCGTCCAGCCCGGCGGCTCCATCCGCGACCATGATGTGGTCCAGGCCTGCAATGATTACGGAATGGTCATGGCTTATTCCGGTGTCAGGTTGTTCCATCATTAGGTTGAAAACGAGGATCTTGTAGGGTGGTTCACCGAAGGCCATCCGCTGCCTCGATTAATCGAATTGGGATAAACAGCGGGTAAAAAGGAAGTAAAGGTTTTACCCGCCCTACGCTTGATCGTAGCAGGTCTCGTAGGGCGGTTCACCGAAGGTCAACCGCCGATAAAAGGTAGAGGGTAGATGCCTGACTACCGGAGAGTGTTCATTAAAGGAGGAACGTACTTCTTCACCGTAGTAACGCCTGGCCGTATGCCCTTATTCAAAAATGCTGATACTACCGAATTGTTGGTATCCTGCTTTAAGAAGATAAAACTGGATTACCCTTTCAAAATAAATGCCAGTGTAATACTACCAGACCATTTGCATGCAATCTGGACGCTCCCGGAAAACGATTCAGATTTCTCTCTCCGGTGGAGACTTATCAAGAAAAGGTTCACACTCAAATATGCTCACGGTAAGGTTTGGCAACCCAGGTTTTGGGAACACTTGATTCCGATGAAAAAGATTACGAGCGTCATTGCGACTATATCCATTACAATCCGGTTAAGCATGGTTTAGTTGAAGTGCCCGAGCATTGGCAGTATAGTAGTTATCATGCTTTCGTTGGCAAAGGACATTACTCCTCATCGGTTTGGATCGATGACATTTCAACGCTGGATTTCGAATAATCGGCGGGTAAAAAGGAAGTAAAGGTTTTACCCGCCCTACGCTAGATCTTGTAAATCAGAAAAGGAGGCAACCAAACACATGGCAGACTCCAAATACGGACACTATATCCTTAAGGAAAAAGGCAACAGCAAGCTCGACCCCGCTACCGGGATCAAACGGGTCGTGTTGGAGGGCCGCGAGGACTGGTGCGGCATCCACCACCGGATGAAATGGGAGTTCGTGACCAAACCGGGTATCGTCATGGCTGATCGCCACTCCCACCCGTTCGATGAATTCCTCCTGTTCTACTCCTGCACCCCCGCCGATGAGACCAACTTCTCCGCCGAGATCGAACTGCTCCTTGGCGAAGAAGGAGAACCTCAGATAATTACCAGGCCCACCATCGTCTGCGTTCCCCAGGGCATGGCGCATGGCCCCCTCACGTTCAAACGCGTGGATAAGCCGGTCCTGTTCACCCACATCTGCCTCGCCCCTGACTACAAACAGGTCCCGGCGTAACGCGGTACAATGCAAGAACGTGGAAAAGGAGAGAACGAAAGAATTATGGCTGATAAGAAATATGGCAATTACGTTTTGACCGAACCGAGAATGAAGGAGATGGAAAAGAAGCTGAACTTCAAACCGACCTTCGGGTTGAGTCAGGACCACATGGTCGGCATCAAGCAGTTCGATACGAATTTCAACTTCGTCGCTATCATCGGGCCTCATGTCCTCGGCGACCCGCCCCACAAGCACGACTGTGATGAGATTTTATTCTTTATCTCGGCGGACCCGGATGATCCCACGTATCTCGGCGGCGAGGTCGAAATCGCCCTCGGCGACGAATGGGAAAAGCAGGTCATCGATACATCGGCGGTCATCTGCCTTCCCGCCGGGGTCGCCCACTGCCCCGTCTACGTGAGAAAGGTGGACCGGCCGTTCTACTTCGGACACCTGCTGATGGCCGGCTCCTATGGCTCCTCCGCGATGGCAGAGGCTGACCAATAAAGGCTATCATTGCGAGTCCGCCTTGGGCGGACGCGGTAATCCCGGAGATACGGTTGTCGTCGGGTTTAAGGACTTAACAAGCGGGCCTTCCCTTTCACGTTTCCTCTCCCTTGAGGGGAGAGGATTAGGGTGAGGGCGAAATTGAATCGCACGGGTAAACTATGTACGTAATCGGTACCGCCGGTCATATCGACCACGGTAAATCGCTCCTTGTCAGGGCGATGACGGGCATCGACCCGGACCGCCTCCGCGAGGAGAAGGAACGTGGCATGACCATCGAACTCGGGTTCGCCTGGCTGTCCCTGCCAAGCGGCCGGGAGGTCGGCGTGGTCGATGTCCCTGGGCATGAACGCTTCGTCAAGAATATGCTCGCCGGCGTTGGCGGCATCGACCTCGCTCTCCTCATCGTCGCCGCCAACGAGGGCGTGATGCCCCAGACCCGAGAACACCTTGCTATTCTCGATCTCATCGGCGTCTCCCACGGCATCGTTGTCATCACCAAGAAAGACCTCGTCGATGACGACCTCCTCAGCCTTGTCCGGATGGAAGTGGAGGAAGTCATCGCGCCCACCGTCCTCGCCGGTTCACCGCTGCTGGCCGTTTCCGCCGTGACCGGGGAAGGTGTACCGGAACTCAAAGCCGCCATCGATGCCATGCTCGATAAGACCGAACCCCGCCGCGACCTCGGGCGGCCTCGCCTCCCCGTCGACCGCGTTTTTACCATGTCCGGCTCCGGCACGGTCGTGACCGGCACCCTCATCGACGGCGCTTTTACCGTCGGGCAGGAAGTGGAAATCGTGCCGACCGGCCTCAAATCCCGTATCCGCGGCCTCCAGACCCACAAGTCGAAGCTGGATACCGCCACGCCCGGCAGCCGCGTCGCCGTCAACCTCACCGGTCTCTCTACCGAGCAGGTCAACCGAGGCGATGTTATTACGCGGCCCGGCTGGCTCGTGCCGACCCGACTGGTGACCGCACGCCTCAAGATGATAAGCTACCTGGCGCGGCCCGTCAGGCATGGGACGACGGTCAGCTTCCACACCGGCGCATCGGAGACGATGGCCAAGCTCCGCCTCCTCGAATCCGACCAGCTTGCGCCCGGAAACTCCGCCTGGATACAGCTCGTGCTGGAAGACCCCGTGGCCGTCATCAAAGGCGACCGCTACATTATCCGTTCCCCCATGGAAACGATTGGCGGCGGCACCATTGTCGACGCCCACGCCCGGAGGCTGCGGCGGTTCCGCCCGGAAATCATCGAGAACCTGCAGGCCCGCGAGGCCGGAACGCCGGAAGAGATCATGCTGGCCCTGCTGGAAACCCGCCAGCCGCTGGAGAGGAACTCCCTCATCTCGCAGGCGAATCTTCCCGCTGATGCTGCAGGTCAGGCCATCGATGCCCTGCTCAAAGAAACGCAGGTCGTGGCCATCGGCGAACCCGGCCGTGAACTCCTTTTCACCGGCGCCGGCTGGGCAAAGATCGGCGCCATCATTGCCTCTGCGCTGGAGGACTACCATAAGAAGTTCCCGGCCCGTCCCGGTATGCCCCGGATCGAACTGGCGGCCCGGCTCAAGCTTGGCAACCGGGGGCAGGCAGCCATTGCCCGGCTCGCGCAGGAAGGCAGGGCGGTGGAGGAAGGCAGTATCGTCCGCATGCCGTCCCATACCATCAAACTCACGCCGGCCCAGCAGGCGGCGCTGGACAGATTTCAAAAAGCCCTCAGGGAAAACCCCTACAACCCGCCCTCGGAAGCTGTTCCGGAGCCGGACATCCTGGCTATCCTCGTCGCCCGTGGCGAGGCGGTCAAGGTGGCGGAAGGCATCGTCTACTCAAAACAGGCCTTCGATGATATGGTAGCCCGCATCACCGCCCGCATCAGGGAAAACGGGAAGGTCAGCCTCGGCGAGGTCAGAGACATGTTCGGCTCCAGCCGCAAGTACGTCCAGGCCCTCCTGGAATACCTTGACGGCGAACGCATCACCAAGCGTGTCGGCGACGACCGGGTGCTGTATTAGCGCTGTGCAATCCGGTCCGGCAGAATGGGCAGCGCGCGCATCTTGCCCGCGGCGACACAAGAACCATTAGTATGCCAAGACCTGCCATCCACTCCTCGTATCCCGTGACCATCCCGGGTTTTTGGCAATTTGAAAACGTTATTCGGTATAATGGGGTTAACCTTACCGGGAGGCGTTTTCGCTCATGTGGGGATGGTTCCTCGATAACTCCGTCTGGATACTCATCGGCGCGAGTATCTTCGTCATCATTCTCCTTATCTTCAACGGGGCTATCCGGCGCTTCCTTTCAGCCGAGACCGGTGAAAAAAAGCACAACAAGCTCCGAAATATCGTCAACTGGTTCTTCTGGATAGTCGAAGGTCTCGCCGCCACGGTCATGGTATTGGCGATAGTCGCCCTCGGTGTTACCCAGGAAGCCGTCAGCTCGGAAAATGCCACCAGCGGCAATGTTACCGCCGGCTCTCCACTATTTGACGCGGCAGTCGTTGAAACATGGTTCATCACACACGGCTTTCGCGTCCTGGTCATCCTGATCGTCGGAATTCTCCTCTGGGTCATCGCCCGCCAGACAATTCCCCCGCTTGTCGGCCGCATCATGGGCCGGCCGCAAAGAGGTGAAAGCCTGGAAGGCCAGCAGCGCCGGGCGAATACGCTCAAGGGCGTTTTCCTTGGACTGGCGCGTGTCATCATCGTTCTCATGGTCGTTTTTATGATCCTCGGGGAGTTGAACTTTAACATCGGCCCCGTCCTGGCCGGTTTCGGTATCGCCGGCGTGGCCGTCGGTTTCGGCGCCCAGTACCTTGTCCGTGACCTCATCGCCGGTATCTTTATCCTCATGGAAAACCAGTACCGCGTCGGGGACGTCGCCAGCGTCGGCGGCGTGACTGGTACAGTGGAAGAGATCAACCTGAGAAAAACCGTCCTGCGGGACCTGGATGGCATAGTCCACCATGTCCCCAACGGAGAAATCCGGGTAGCCAGCAATTACTCGCGGCATTTTGCCCGGGTCAATCTTGATATTTCCGTCTCTTATGGCACTGACCTGGACTTCGCTATTCGCACGCTGAACGATATCTGCACCCGCATGGCGCAGGAAGAACCGTGGAAATCACAATTGCGGACCGTGCCCCAGGTACTGAGGGTCAATAAACTTGGTGATTCCGGCATCGATATCAAGATCGTCGGGGATACGAAGCCGCTCCAGCAGTGGGCCATCATGGGCGAACTCCGCCTGCGCATTAAAAATGAGTTCGATAAACTCGGCATCGAGATACCGTGGCCGCACACCAAGGTCTATTTCGGCAATTCACCCTCGGATTCTCCGGAAAAGGACGAACAGGCCTGATTTCTTGTCAGTAACTGTGGAGGACAACAACGATGTACACCAAAATCCTCGTACCGCTGGATGGTTCTGAACTGGCCGAATGCGTGCTGCCGTCCCTGCGCTGGTTCGTTAAAGTATCAAACGTTAATGAGATAATATTCATTCGGGTTGTCAAACCGTTCAATCTGCCCGGCGGCATTAGGAAGGTCCCGGAGTCCGAACGACAAAACCTTGAAGCGAACGAAGTCGAGGCCGCTCGTCAGTACCTTATTGATGTCGGGAAGGAATTCGAGAACCCCACGATCAAGGTCATTAGTGAAGTGTTGACGGGTAAGCCGGCGGAGACTATTGCCGGATATGTTCGGAAGAGCGATGTCGATATCATCATCATGGCCACCCACGGCTACTCCGGGGTCCATAAATGGGTCAGCGGCAGTGTTGCGGATGAGATCCTCCATGCCGCTCAGGTGCCCGTCTTGCTCGTGACGCCGGAGGGACGTGAGCCGGATTAGCGTTCCGGATCTATCCGTTCTTCTGGAAGACGATCGAGATGTCCCGGTCCGTATCGCTGACGACCTCGGACACTGAGGGCATCTTGCTGAGGATTTCCAGCAGCGGCAGGGGTTCGGTAATATCGAAGAGGGCGGACATCTCTTTCTCGGAAGCCGATTCCTGAAGCTGCTTGATGCTCGGTATCCTGACGAACTGTTTCTTCAGGTTCTTGAAATGCTGGTACTCGGACGTGGCGGACTCCGATTTCATCTCCACTTTCCCGAAGAACAGCGGCTGCGTGCCGTTCTTGCCGTTGGACCGGTCTCCGAGAACGTGTATCTTCAAGGTCGGCAGGCTGGCCGGTATTTGGTCCGCGTCCCCGTCCGCAGGGCCTGCCGGTACCGGTTCATACTCGGGTTCTTTGGCTGCCGCCATCAGTTGTTCGATTCTGATCTGGATGTCCTCAATCGACTGCGAAATCGCATGGGTCTCTTCCTGGAGCTTCGCCTCGAATTCGGTCACCGCGATATGGGCACGCTCGAGCGACTTCTTGATGAGAGTATTGACCTCCTGGCTGGCGCCCATGACCTCGGCCATGACGTTCTCTGCCTTTTCCCGGGCGCCGCTGACAGCCTCCGCGGAGCGGGACTGCGTCTCGCGGCGGTACTCCTCCGTGATTTCCCGCAATAACTGCTCGGTTTGGGCTTTGGAGGCTGCTATTGCTTCTCCCCGCTCCTTGCTGATGATGTTCTGGGCTTGGGTGATCATCTCCTCGGCGTCCTGGCGGGCTTTTTCCAGAAGCTTTTCCACCTGGGACTTGACCTTTTTCCTGGCGTCTTTCTTTGCCCGCTCTTCTGCTTCTTCCAGGATCTTTTTCGCCTTTTTTTCGGCTTCACGGACAATGGCGGCGGATTCCGGTATCCGGATTTCACGTTCCGGCATTACCGGCGCGGGAGATTGTTCGTAAACAGGGGCCTGTTGAGGAGCTTCTTCAGGTTCCTCTTCCGGTCCCGGCGTTTCATCAATGGCTGCTTCGGCTGGTTCCTCGGCCGTTTCATCAGATAATTGATCGGCGGCCGGGGTTTCTGTCTCTGTTTCAGCAGAAACGGGTTCCGGTTCGGCCTCGGCATCAGTTTCAGTATCCGGGCTGGTCCGGATTGACTGCAGATTGATTTCCGTCTGCCGGGTTATCTGCTCGATACGCGCACGGTATTCATCGAAGATCTTCGTGAATTCGTCGCGATTGAATTGCGGTTCGGTTTCAGGGTTCGTCATATAAGCCTGACGGACACGCCGGGGGAAAGGAGTCCGCGCACCTGTACTCTCCTTACTTTTATTCTACCCGCAGGCTATGGAACGAGGTATAGCTCAATGGTACCGGATGGTAAAATAGTACCCCTTACCTGCGTCATGGGAACGGCATGAATACAGCCTGACGTCCATGAAAAATGTTACTAAAGTATCATTTACACCTTTGTTCCGGCTACGTAAAATAAAGACGTCTATAAAGAATTGCCTAGAAGGATGTGCCCATGCTCCAGGTTACCGAAAAAGCCAAACTGGAACTCAAGAAACTTCTCGATAGGAAGGTCGACTGGCCCGGAGCGCGTTTGCGCCTCCTGGAGCGCAACGGCGGCGCCCTCGGTCTCGGCGTCGATGTACAGTCAGGCAGAGACCAGGTCGTGGAATATGAAGGCTCGGCGCTCCTCGTCGTGGCGCCGGACCTCGCGGACAGGATCAATGTCCTCCTCGACGTCGATACCACTCCCCAGGGAGTGGAACTCGTTATCAGCGAATGCTGATCCGTCCCGCACCCGGGACTGAAAGGGAATGTACATGGATTTAACGGAACGGTATCTCAGGTCTGCCGCGGATGATTTTCACCAGGCCGATTTACACTTGATGGAAACAGAACGGTACCTGAGGAAGCTCCTTCTGCGCCTCGACCAGGCTTCAGCTCCCTCCGTGAGCGCTGCTTCATTCTCTCTCCACGCGGTCAACGAACCGGTCCCCGTTGGTTCGTAAGCAAAACCACTCGCCCTGCCACCGGGCTGCCGGGTCCCTCTATGGGGCCCGGCGGTCTTTTTTTGGGGGTTTCTGTTTTCTGTGGTAACATGTACTCAATAAATCAGGGAGGTTACTATGGCCGAGGATAAAGAAACGAAGAAACAGCATAAGGAAGACCACAAGATTTACAAGGCGGGCGATAAGTACGTCTGCGGAGAATGTGGCGCGGAAGTGACCTTTGAAGTGCCGACCTGCCCGACCTGTAAAGCCAAGTTCAACTGGTCGGATGTTACCAAGTACGTCCGCGGCGGCTAATATTCAGCAGTGGAAAACAGGAAAGGGAGTCCCATTCGGGACTCCCTTTTTCGTTACGCGCTCGCAGTGCCTTTCCCGGCAAGATAGGCATTGAGCTTGTGTACGTCCCGGCCCTGGGGCCCGAGCTGCTCTTCCATCCGCGCTGGAATCAGTGAGATAAACTCTTCTTTTTTCATTGACTCCAGCAGGTTCTCCGCCATCGCTTCCGGCTTGACGAAGAATGGCATCTTGAAAAATTCGATTTCCTTCTTGGCCATCTCGGCCTTTTCTTCTTCGCTGCCCACGAACCTGGCATTGGCGCCCATGTCCGTGGCGATGGCGCCCGGGCAGGTACATGACACCAGAATCCCCTTCGGGCGCAGGTACCCGTAGAGAGCTTCCGTGAACCCCAGGATGCCGGCCTTGGTGGTGATGTAGGGGATGTTCAGGTTATCGCCGCTCGGAGCGAGGGCCTGGATGGAAGACACGTTGACGATGTAGCCGCTCCCTTTTGCCATGAAGTGGGGCAGGAACGCCTGCACGCAGCGCACGTACCCGAGCAGGTTCGTGTTTACGATGAATTCCCAGTCCGGCATCGCCATGTTCTCCAAGAGGCCGCGCACCGCCACCCCGGCGTTGTTGATGAGGATATCCACACTACCGAAAGCTGTAATGGCCGCTTCCGCCATCGCCCAGACATCTTCATTCTGCGTGACATCGCACTTGACGGACGCCGCCCCCCTCCCCGCCGCCTCGATTTCCTTTTTAACCTCTTCCAGTTTGGACGTATTCCTCGCAGAGATGAAGACATCGCAGCCGGCTTTCGCCAGCGCGACCGCTACCGCCCTGCCGATGCCGCCGGACGCTCCCGTCACCACGGCTGTTTTGTTCTTGAATTCCATATTTGCCCCCTTGCCGGCAGGTGGTTATTTTTTACCGCTCCTCTTTTCCTCGAGGGCTTTCTTCAGGAACCCGTTGAGCTTGGCCGTGTCCCGGCCCTGCGGCTGCAGCATGTTTTCCATCGTAGGCGGCGCCAGGATGATGTAGTCCTCGCGCTTCATGCCCGCCAGCAGCCATTCGGCGATCTGTTCCGGGCTGGAGAAGAACGGGCTTTTATGGAACTCGATGTCCTTCGCCTTCATGTCCAGCTTTTCTTCCTCGGTCCCCACATACCGCGCCGTAACGGCCATGTCCGTGGTGACGCCGCCGGGACAGAGGCAGGACACTTTAACGCCTTTCGGTCCGAGGTAGCCCAGCAGCGATTCCGTCAGGCCCAATATCCCCGCCTTGGTCGTTATGTACGGTATGTTCATGGCCTCGCCGGTGAAACCGAGCGCCTGTATCGTGGAAACGGTGACGATATACCCGTCCCGCCGCTCGATAAAGTGCGGCAGGAACGCCTGGACGCAGCGAACGTAACCGAGCAGGTTCGTCTCCACCATGAAACGCCAGTCATCCATGGTAGTGGCTTCCAGCCGTCCCTTGATGCCCGCCGCCGCATTGCTGATGAGGATATCGACATGTCCGAAGGCCTTGAGCGCCTTGTCCTTCATCGACCAGACGGACTTGTCGCTCGTCTGGTCGTAAGCTATCGCCGCGGCCTTTTGCCCGAGGGCTTCTATTTCTTCTTTGACCTGCAGCAGCCTTTCCTGGTTACGCGCCGCAACGACCACATCAGCGCCTTCCCTGGCCAGAGCGAGCGCCGTCGCCCGCCCGATCCCCGCCGATGCCCCGGTCACTACCGCTATTTTGTCTTTAAAATCCATGAGGACCTCCTCGTTCCGGTAAATCCGCCGCAATTATAGTCCAAAAACCGTGCGGCTAGCAAAGCGTATGCTGTCTGCCGGAAAAGGGCGTTGCCTGAAAATGGCCGCTCGGTCGTTGCACGTATCACTTGAATGGGCTGGGACGGGTTCTCGGCCGTTCGTCTTCCTGTTTTCCCTCATCAGCAGCGCAGGGCGGCTCCCGCTGTGTGGTCCATGGACTCCCTTCCTCGTCTCCTCTCCCTTTGATGGGAGAGGATTAAGGTGAGGGTGAAAACCCAGCGCTACTCTTCCCCGAACTGTGAAACCGGCGGCGGCGGGTTCTCCAGCATAGCATCGATCCGTTCCCGCACCGCCAGCAGCCTCGCTTCTTTCTCCGGACCGTCCAACAGTTCTTCGAACTGCTCCACGGCCTGTATCGCCACGCGGTCCGTCTCCACCTTCACCCGTTCCACGTACGCCGTCTGCAGGTCGTACATCTTGTACTCTTCCCGCTGGTCGATGACGAAGTCGTTCATGTCCAGGATGAGGTAGACAAGGTCTTCGATGGAAAGCTGCTCGGTCTCGTAGTTCATCCACTGGTGCCAGGATGGTTTGCTCAGCGCCGCGATGTAGTGCCGCAGCGTCCTGTACCGAACCTTGTAGCCGTGCTCTTCCGGTTTATCGAAGGCGAGAGAACCGGGGTCGAGGACGATAGGCCCGATGATCGGCCCGCCGAGCGGTATGTCCTGGCTGACCTTGCCAAGGCTCCCGTTCATCCGGGACTTTTCATCGAGGGCGATGAGCTTCTTCCAGAGGTCTTTGGTCTCTTCCATCGTCTCCCGCGTCTCGCCGGCCAGCCCGACCGAGAAGAAAGTCGTGACCGGGATGCCGTAGCTGTGGGCCAGTTCTATCGTCGCCAGGAGTTCTTCATTGGTGTAGGGCCGTCCCATGGATTTGCGGACCGCGTCCGACCCCGTATCCGGGCAGATGTGGAAGACCACCGGGCGCCGCGTTGCCGCCACGGCCCTGATGAACTCTTCGTCCGCCGGATAGAGCAGGTCCAGCGAGAGCCGCCCGATGTCCAGCTTCTCGTCCCGGAGCTTCGCCATGAGCTCCCGCCAGTAGGCTTCCCCGCCCATGCGCGGGTCCTGGTACAGCCCGATGAAGGTTATGCCCTGCCGGTTGAGGCTGCGGATGTCATCGATGATCCTGTCCGGGCTTCTCATGGACGGCTTGTTCATGCCGAGGTGCGTGCGGTAGGTGTAAGCGGAGCCGCCGCAGATGTTGCAGGTGAAGGTGCAGCCGCGCCCCACTTCCAGGCTCCAGCGCGGTTCGGCGTCGAGGGGGAAGACGGACGTCTTCGGCTCGAGCAGGTCCAGCCGCGTCGGGTCGAACTCGTCGATGTCGTTACTTGGCGGCATGAGCGGCGTCACCCGGACCTCGCCGTTGACGCGGTAGGTCAGGTTGGACGTATCGGTCAGCGTCTTATTCGCGTCCAGTCCCCGCATCAGTTCCAGGAACGGTTTTTCCGCCTCACCGCGGATGACGGCGTCGATAAACGGGTACTCGCGGATGATCTCCTCGTGGAAGCGTGTCGCCGTCAGCCCCCCGACGAGCACGACGGCGTTCGGATGGAAGTGCTTGCAGATATTAGCGATCTCCACCGCGCCCTGGGCGTGCTGCTGAAAATGCATCCCCACCGCGTAGACCCGCGTATTGAGGCCCCTGATGTGCTCTTCAACATCGAAGTCCGGGCTCTGCACCATCCGGTCCCCGATGTTGTCCAGCACGACGCGGTAACCGTGCCGGTCCAGGTAATCAGCGATGCTCAGCATCCCGATGGGCGGCTTGGTGAACTGCACCTGCTCGGTGGTGACCCCCAGCGCCCCGGGGAACAGCGCTCGTTTCCTGAAATCATATACCGCCGGCGGGTGCAGCAAAACGACATCATATTCGGGCATGGTTAATTATCCTCATATTCAGACTCAGTTCTATGGTAACACAAAAGGGAGACGATGAACGATTTGGCTGGAAAAGCGATTTGCACAGTCGATTGCCCCTCCTTTAGGAGGGATAAAGAGAGATTTATTTCTGAGTAACTCTTCTCATGGTAACACAAATCGGGGATGAGGTCAGAAAGCAAAGATTTAAGATCAAACATCAGCAACAACGATGAAAGAGGTATAGACTTGAGGCGCGGCGCGATAGCTCATGGTGAGCCTGTCGAACCACGGGTGACGTATTGACTTGTTATGTACATGAAGCTAAAGTAACGTTATGAATTATGAAGAATGGCTGGAAGACCTGGAAGATATGGAACTCATTCCTCTAGTTGAAGCTGCCCGAGCCGAGTATTTGATAGAAGGTACCCGGCCTTGGGAAGAGGTGGAAAGGGAATTGGAGGATTACTATAGAACGAGATGACGAATGGGGCAACATTACATTCCTCAGCATTACCTTAAAAACTTTGCAATCTCGCCTGATTTTAAACAAGTGTGGGTGTATCAAAAAGGCAGCTATTCTGGTTTTACAGCCGGTATTCGGCAAGTGGCGAACGAGAATAATCGGTGGCCTCGTAAAGTTGAAGAACACTTAGCAGAGTTTGTTGAAAATCCGGCTAATACAGTTCTGAATAAAATTAATGAGCGACAGAGTCTCACTCAGCAAGATCGAAAAACTTTGACCTCATATATTATTAGTCTGTTCCTTCGGGTTCCAAAGGGACTTCAAAGAATGAAAGATCGTGCTCCAGAAGTTTTAGAAAATTTGCTATCTGAGACTCGTGATGATCTATATCGGTTTCTGACCAAACATCCGGATAAGGAAGAAATAGTTACTCAACGATTGACTGAATTGCCACTGGTTATCTCGGAATTCAAAAAAGAGTTCCCTCTAGAAGCTTGGTATCAAAACTTGATATCCAATTACTTAGTGAAATCTCAGCAAATCATTCCAAATATGAACTGGATTTTTTTTACCACGGATAACAAACACCCTTTCATCACTAGCGACAATCCGGTTTTCTATTTTGAAGACATTGGCATTGGCAATGAACAGTCTGAACTATCGGTGCCAATTAGTAGTCAAATAATGTTTTGGGCGAGTTGGCGAAAGGCTACTGAGGGCTATTTCCACGTAAAGGACACCATAGTAAATGAATTTAACAGGAGAACGGCCAGCATCAGTACTAAATATGCGTATTGCTGCCAAGAGATGGACTGGGTTAGTAAACTAATGAATAAAAAGAAGTTGAGGATTAATCGTCTTGGCTAAATTGCTTTGTAAGACAGATTCAGAGCCAGTTATCTTTGAGGAACTGTAGGTCGGACTGAGGAACGATGTCCGCCAAAAGAATTTCCAAATCATTCGACTGGCCATCCTCTTGGTAGATTCTCAGCCCTGCACCCACTTTCAACCTTTGACTTGTAGTTTTGACTTCTGACCTTTGAGTTTTGACTTTCCTCCCCTCGTTGTACTACGCTATCCACAAACCAAAAATGGAGGGCGTATCATGAAAGACTTCCATGGGAAAGTAGCTTTCATCACCGGCGGGGCGTCCGGCGCCGGTTTCGGGCAGGCAAAGGTCTTCTCTGAGGCCGGCTGCAGGGTCGTCATCGCCGATATCCGCCGGGACCACCTCGATGAGGCCACGGCCTACTTCAAGGAAAAGAAGGCGGACGTCCACGCCATCCAACTCGACATCACGGACCGCGCCGCCTATGCCGCCGCCGCGGACGAGGTCGAAAAGGTCTGCGGTTCCCCGCCCCAGTTGCTTTTCAATACCGCCGGCGTCAACGCGTTCGGCCCTGCCGAGGCCTCCACTTTCGAGGACTATGACTGGGTCATGGGCGTCTGTCTCGGCGGCGTCATCAACGGCATGGTCACCTTTGTCCCGCGCATGATCAAGGCCGGCCTGGGAGGGCACATCGTCACCGTCTCCTCCATGTCCGGCTTCATGGCCGCGCCTACCGTCGCTCCCTACGGGGCCGCCAAGGCCGCTGTTATCAACCTCATGGAGGCCTACTACCTGGCGCTTAAGCCCTACGGTATCGGCGTTTCCTGCGTTTGCCCCGGCGGGATCAGGACCAACATCGCGGAGGCTTCCTATACTCGCCCGGCCCATCTCGCCAACACCGGCTACAACACCAACGAGACCACCATCGAGTTCATGCGCCACCACTACTCCTTCGGCATCGAACCCGTTGAACTGGCATGGATCGTCAAGAAAGGCATCGAGGACGAGCAACTCCTCATCCTGCCGTTCCCGGGAGCGGAGAAGATGCTGCGCGACTACGGGGAACGGCTCGCCAACTATTGCAGCGGCGAGGGCGCCCGGCGGCAGCAGGAACTGGAAATGAAGCGCCGCGAGGAGATGATGAAGCACATGGGCGAGGACGGCCCCATGAAGGGCGCCGCGGAGGCCGGCTGGGGCAACGCCCGCCCTGATCTTGATTGGGTCAAGAACCGGCGGGGTTAAGGATCTGGCAAACAAATAAAGAGGCGGGCCGTTGAGCCCGCCTACTGTTTTTAACCCGGTTATTCTACCAGGGTTTTATGTCGATGGTGTGGCCCTTGAGCACGTCCGTAACCTTCTTCCCGGTAGCATCGGTGACTTTCACCAGCGGCAGGCGCGGGTCGCCGACGTTGATGCCGAGCGAATTAAGGGCATATTTGACCGGGGCCGGATTGGGCTCGATGAAGAGCGCCTTGACCAGCGGCACGAGCCGGCGGTGGATATCCGCGGCAGACTGGACGTCGTTCTTGACGATGAGGTCGATCATCTGTTTGACCTGTTTCCCGACGAGATGGGTCACCACGCCGATGACACCGTAGCCGCCCATGCACATGATGGGGAAGGTATCGTTATCGTTGCCGCTCCAGACCAGGAAACCGTTCCTCACCCCGTTGATGACCTGCGCGGTGTGCTCCATGTCCCCGTTGGCTTCCTTCACGCCGGCCATGTTGGGTATCTGCGACAGGCGGATGATGGTGTCAGGCGTCATGTTGACCACGACGCGGCCGGGGATGTTGTACATGATCACCGGCAGGCTGGTGCTGGCTGCGATGGCCTTGAAGTGCTGGTAAATGCCTTCCTGGGTGGGCTTGTTGTAATAGGGCACCACGGAGAGACAGGCGTCCACGCCGAGTTTTTCGGCGCCTTTGGTAGCTTCTATCGCTTCCGAGGTGCTGTTGCTGCCGGTGTACGCTACGATGGAGCCACGCCCATCGATGACGGACTTGATCTCCTTGAAAAGCCTGAGTTCTTCATCCCAGGAGAGGGTCGGGGCTTCGCCGGTAGTGGCGGCGACCACGAGGCCGTCACTCCCGGCATCCAGCAGAGCTACGGCGAGCTTCTTGGCCTGCTCGTAGTCCACTTCTCCGTTTTGTTTGAACGGGGTTACCATGGCAGTGAGTACGCGTCCGAGTTCTTTCATGTGCCGGCCTCCTTTTCTTAATGTTGTTTCTAATATAATGGGTTGCTTAACCCAGCCTTTCAGTCGAATCGGTATTTACCCCTCACCTTAATCCTCTCCCGCAAGGGGAAAGGAAACTGGAAAGGGAAGCTACTCCAGCCCCATCAGCTTGTCCAGCCCGTAGATGAACCCCTTGCGTTTGGCCATCTCTTTCACTGCCAGGAGCACGCCGGGCATGTAGCATTCCCGGTTGATGGTGTCGTGGCGGATGCTGAGGGTCTGGCCCGCCCCGCCGAAGAGCACTTCCTGGTGGGCCATGAGGCCGGGCAGCCGGATGGAGTGAATATCGATGCTCTCTGTATCCAGGCCGCGGCTGGGCGTCGGTTCGCCAACGGCTGGCGGCAGGAACGGTTTGCCGCGGGCGGCGCGCATCTCCCGGGCGGTGGTCAGGGCCGTGCCGGAGGGCGCATCCAGTTTACGGTCGTGATGGAGTTCGATGATCTCCGCATGGTCGAAGTACTTTCCGGCGATCTTCGCCAGGTGGATCATCAGCACCGCGCCGAGCGCGAAGTTGGGCGCCACGAAGATGCCGACGTTGTTATCGGCCGCCAGCTTCTTCATCTCTTCCAGGTTTTCTGCGGTGAAACCGGTCGCGCCGATGACCGTCGTCACGCCTTTGGGCGCGGATACCCGCACACCGGGCATGCTGGCTTTGGCAACGGTGAAATCCACGACGACGTCCGGTTTGCAGGAATCAAGTATTGCAGCGTAATCAGAGGAGAACGGCACGCTGCCGGAGCCGTCCGGCAAGGCCAGCGTCGTACCGCTGACCTTGACATCGACGGCCCCGACGAGCGCGGTAGCCGGGTCTTCGCAGACCGCCTTGACGACTTCCTGGCCGACCCTTCCGGCTGCGCCATAAACAACGACTCTAATCTGTTCCATCAGAACACCTCCAACGGGAAAAACAGAGAACGTTTAACTGCGCTTATTGAAGGACGGCCGGTCCGGGCGTCGCTGGCGGTCGCGGTCCCCGAAGCGGGGTCGCCCTCCGCCGCGGCGTTCCTGCCGGGCGCTTTCACGGGCGGCGGCGGCATCGGTGCCTTCCTCGAAGACAGCGCGGCGGGAGAGGTTGACACGGCCGAGATTATCGACGGCGATGACCTTGACGGTCACTTCGTCGCCGGCCTTGACCTCGTCCTCTACCTTGTTGATGCGCTGTTCGGCCAGTTCGCTGATGTGGACCAGCCCTTCCTTGCCGGGAAGGTACTCAACCATGGCCCCGAAATCGAGGATACGCGTCACCTTGCCGGTGTACATGTCCCCGATCTGCGCCTCGCGGGTGAGGCCCTCTATCATGGCGATGGCTTTCTGCGTGGCTTCCATATCCGGTGAGCCGATAACGACGGTGCCGTCGTCCTCGACGTCGATTGTTGTCTTTGTCTCCTCGATGATGGAGCGGATGGTCTTGCCGCCGGTGCCGATGACCGCGCCGATCTTGGCGGGGTCGATCTTTATCTTGGTCATCCGGGGTGCGAACGGGCTGACCTCCTCGCGGCTGCCGCTGATGACCTTGTTCATAGTATCCAGGACGAAGAGACGCCCTTCAAGTGCCTGGCGTAAGGTCTGCTCGATGATCGGCATGGTCAGGCCGTTCAGCTTGGTATCCATCTGGATGGCGGTGATGCCGTCTCGCGTACCGGCGATCTTGAAGTCCATGTCCCCGTTGAAGTCTTCCTGGCCTTCCAGGTCGGTCAGGACCTCGAAGCGGCCGTTCTCATCCGTGATCAGTCCCATGGCCACGCCGGCCACGGCTTTCTTGATCGGGATGCCGGCGTCCATCAGGGACAGGCTTCCAGCGCAGACGCTGGCCATGGAGGTGCTGCCGTTGGAACTGAGCACTTCCGAAACGAGGCGTATGGCGTAGGGGAATTCCTCTACCGGGGGGACCACGGCGGAGAGGGCGCGTTCCGCCAAGGCGCCGTGACCGATTTCCCGCCGGCCGGTGGAACCGACGCGGCGTACTTCTCCGGTGGAAAAACCGGGGAAGTTATAGTGATGCATGAAGCGTTTGCTTTCTTCAATCCCGAGTCCATCCAGCACCTGTTCCTTGCGGGTGGAACCGAGCGTGGTGATGGACATGACCTGGGTCATGCCGCGGTTGAACAGGCCGCTGCCGTGCGTGCGGGGCAGTATGCCGACCTCGCAGCTGAGCGGGCGTATCTCGGTGATGGCGCGGCCGCCGATGCGTTCCTTGCGGTCCAGTATGGCGGTGCGCAGCGTGTACTTCCAGTTCTTGTCCAGGGCGGCGAGGATTTCCTTCTCGCTGAACTTGTCGGCAAGGCGGGCCTTGACGTCGTCCGCCAGGGCCTGGTTCTTTTCCGCGCGGCGGATCCGGTCCTTCTCGCGGAGGACTTCCAGCATGCGGCCGCCGACGGCTTCGTTGACGGCGTCGATGACTTCGTGTTTCAGGTCTTCACCGGGAACGGGCAGCTTGGGTTTGCCGAGCGCGCTGCGGACCTGTTCCTGGAGGTCGATAAGGCACTGGTTGGCTTCATGGGCGAAGCGGATGCCCTTGAGGACCGTCTCCTCATCGACTTCCTTGGCGCCGGCTTCCACCATGATGACCTTGTCCCTCGTGCTGACGACGACGAGGTCGAGCTGGCTTTCATCGGCCTGGGCCATCCTGGGGTTCAGGACGAATTCTCCGTTAATGTAGCCCACGTTGACGGCGCCGATAGGCCCGTCAAAGGGTAACGCGGACATATGGAGACACGTCGAGGAGCCGATCACGGAGAGGGTGTCGGGGTCGTTTTCCATGTCGGCGGAGAGCACGGTGGTGACGATCTGTATCTCGCTCCGCCATGTCTTGGGAAGAAGGGGCCGGATGGGCCGGTCCGTCTGGCGGCTGGCCAGGATGGCGGCTTCCGAGGGGCGGCCTTCCCTTCTAATGAATCCGCCGGGGATTTTCCCGGCAGCGTAGAGTCGTTCTTCGTAGTCGATCGTGAGGGGGAGGAAATCGACTCCCTCACGGGCGGTCCGGGCGTAGCACATGGTGACGAGGACGACGGTATCGCCGTAACGTACGGTGACGGCGGCATCGGCCTGTTGGGCTACTTTTCCGGTTTCAATGGTTAGCTGGCGACCGGCCAGGTCGCAGGAAAAGGTGTGTGGGTCCAAAATTTTACTTTCTCTCTTTCTCACCAGAAGGCTTTTTTACTTGCGCAGCCCCAGCTTCTTGATCAAGCTGTTATACCGCCCGACATCCTCCCGACTCAGGTACGATAATAGCCTTCTCCGCTGGCCAACGAGCTTCAGTAAGCCCCGCTGGGTATGGTAATCATGCCGGTGTTCCGACATGTGTCTTGTCAATTGCTGAATTCTTTCGGTGAGCAGCGCCACCTGGACTTCCGTCGAGCCGGTGTCGCCCTCACGGGCCTGGTACGTTTCAATGATCGAGGTCTTTTTCTGTTTATCCAAGTTACACTACTCCCACCATATAAGGTTATTGCAATATAGTCATAAAAAGTATAACACAGCGGTACTCTATAGTAAATTAAGTTTTGTCACTTTATTGTGGTGATTTCATTCCTTGGGCTCTATTCCCGTTCGTATGTCCCAGAACCCTGACTCTACGCGGATGATGGTCATCCTGACGAAGGTCAGGATCCCGCTACCGGGGAGTATCACTCACGGACCCTACGTTATTGTAGACCTTTATTATATAATCTGATTACGCGGAAACGAGGAGACTCGTAAAATGAAAGACCTGGAATTAGGGAGAACACACATACGCGGCAAACAACTCACCATTATGGGTATACTGCTTATGTGCCTCTGCGTTCTAGCGAATTGTTCCGGTTCTACGTACAAAGGGGAAATCGGGGATTCACGTTACAGTTTTCAGTACTCCAAAGAGAATTATCTGTATCCGCATTCTAGGCTCTTGCCATCGATAGATGCACCCCCTCCTCCCAAATTAGCTGGGAGTTTTTTGGAGGCACCTGCACTCATCTCTATCGAGTTATATCAAACCCACAACGGTTCATCATACATTGATTCTTTCATAAGTCTCATGAACAGAGAGAAAGGGATAGTCAGTTTCGATCCGGGTGAACGTTTTACCTGCTTTCTTGACGGGATTGAAGCTGACTACATTGAATACGAATACCAGAGTTTCGATACAACGCAGGTGTTTTATTATGGAGTCCATATTTCAGTAGTTTATGATCAATCTGTAGTTATGATTGATTTGCTTTCCCCCAGTCCATTCTCCGTCGAAGAAGCCTTCAACTTGCTCAAGGAAACTTTCGATTTTTGTTCGTAACCGATGCACATGTGGATGGATTCCCGATTGCTCGGGAATGACAACAATGGATTATCCCCTTATTTGCCGCTGTATTCACACTCACCTATAATAGAAGCAGGAAAATATGTCATGCATGAGATGAGCATTACCCAGAGCATCCTGGAACTGGCGCTGAACAAGGCGAATGAGGCAGAAGCCACGCGGATAACCCGCGTCAACCTGGTGGTCGGGGACCTGGCGGGTATCGTGGGGGAGTGCGTGCAGTTCTACTTCGATGTCCTGGCCAAAGAGACCATCGCCGCCGGGGCGCAGGTCGTCATCGAGCGCCGGCCGGTCCAGGCCCGCTGCCGGGACTGCGAGACGATTTACGAACCCAAAGAAGGTGATTGGTCCTGCCCGAACTGCCGCAAGGCCGCCGTGGACGTGGTAGCCGGGCGGGAATGCTACATGACGAGCCTGGAGGTGGAATGAATGGTAAAGACGATTACGGTAGGCAAGGACATCCTGGGCGCCAATGAAGACCAGGCCGCGCTGAACAAGCGGAAACTGGACGAGAAGAAGGTCTTTGCCATCAACGTCCTGTCCTCTCCCGGCGCCGGCAAGACGAGCACTATCATGGCAACTATCAACGCCATGAAAGACAGTTTGCGGGTCGGCGTGGTGGAAGGCGATGTGGCCTCCACCGTCGACGCGGACAAGATCAACGCCATGGGTATACCGGTGGTCCAGATAAATACGGCCGGCGGCTGCCACCTCGACGCCAACATGCTGCTGCCCGCGCTGGACAGCCTGCCGCTCGACGATATCGACCTGATCTTCATCGAGAACGTCGGCAACCTCATCTGCCCCAACGGCTTTAACCTCGGCGAGGACGCCCGTATCCTCATCGCCTCAACGCCGGAAGGCGACGACAAGCCGTACAAGTATCCGGCGATGTTCACGGACACGGACATCGTCCTGGTCAACAAGATGGATATTTCACAATACCTCGATTTCAACCTGGAAGCGTTCCGCGGCGTGGTGACCGGGATCAACCCGGACGTGACCATCTTCCCCTGTTCCGCCAAAACGGGCGAAGGCATGGCCGCATGGTATGCCTGGCTCGAATCCGCTGTCAGGAAAAAGATTCAAAAGTAGGTTTATGACACAGCTGCCGGCTCTGACCATGGCCCGCATCAGCGTCCGGGGCATCGTGCAGGGCGTCGGTTTTCGCCCGTTCGTTTACCAGACCGCCGTCCGGCACAACCTCCGGGGGTGGGTGTGCAATACGTCCGAGGACGTCCGCATCGTGATAGAAGGCGAAGCGGCGGACATCGACCGTTTCCTTGACGAACTCCGCAACAACCCGCCGCCGCTGTCGCTCATCGAAAGTATGGAGGTAACAGCCGCCAGCCCGGATGGGCATACCAATTTCGAGATCCGCGAGAGTATCCTGGAAGCCGGAAAATACCAGCTCGTATCGCCGGACCTGGCCACCTGCGATGACTGCCGGCGGGAGATTTTCGATCCTGCCGACCGCCGCTACCGGTACCCGTTCACTAACTGCACCAACTGCG
>CAZQQL010000038.1:0-26668 GCA_964595455.1 uncultured Dehalococcoidaceae bacterium | reverse complement strand
TAAGGTTTCTTTTCACTGGTCTTCTGCTCCTTTGTTATTCGATATTTCAACAGATAGCTGTCCGGTATACCGCGATACTCCGCCCTCCGGGTAATCAATCCTGATAAACGTACATGGTAACACGGAAAATTAACCAATTCAAATAAAACAAACGCTACATATAAAGCATAACGAAAGCCGGGTATTCAGCCGAACTGACGTGACGGCCGTCCACTGACTTTTGACGGCTGAAAGACGCTATGCTAGAATTAAGAGAACATTCTTCAGGATTTCCCAACATCCCCCCAAAAGTATACCGGTGTGACGCAGAGATTAAGTACGCTTATGACAATCGGGGACGCCGTCAAAAACGATTGCCGGCAAACCGGCTCATCTTTTTTTCCGTCCGCAACATACCCGTCCGCCGGGTGTTTCACGACACGAGCAGCAGGAGTGTCCCATTGAGAGACCGTCCGGTGGCTGCACACTCCCCGATATGAAATAACCCCAAGGAGAGCGTTTATGAGCATCGAGGGCAAAGTCGCCTTCGTCACCGGCGGTTCCCACGGCCTGGGAATGTCGCACTGTCTTACCCTGGCACGCGCAGGCTGCCACGTAGCCCTGAGCGGCTACAGCCACATGGACGGCGCGGCGGAAGTTTCCCGCCAGATAGCAGCACTCGGCAGGAAGACCCTGTATATGAAGCTGGAAGTGGCGGACGCAGCCGCCGTCAATGAGGCCGTCGCCAGAATCGAGCAGGAAATCGGTCCCATCGATATCGTCGTCAACAATGCCGCTACCGGCATCGTCCGCGCAGTAACCATAAACAAAATGACCAAGGAAGACTGGGACCGGGACGTCGCCGTTAACCTGACCGGTCCATTCAACACCGTCAAGAGGATCCTGCCGGGCATGATGCAGCGGGGCTGGGGACGCATTATCAATGTATCCTCCATCGCCGGAACGCGGGGCGGCGCCGGCCAGTGCAGTTATGCCGCCACCAAGTCCGGCCTCATCGGGTTCACCAAGTCCGTCGCGCTGGAATCCGCCCGCAAGGGCGTAACCTGCAACGCGGTGGTACTGGGGTCCATCAACGGCGGCGCGTTCCACACCGTCGCGCCGGAATTCCAGGAACGCATCATCCGGGCCATCGGCATGCGGCGCCCGGGAGAGATGCAGGAAGTCAGCAACGTCATCGCGTTCCTGGCATCGACAGAGTCCAGCTATATCACGGGCGAAGCCATCGAGATCAGCGGCGGCGCCAGCCTGTTCACGTTCTAGGCTTATTTTTCACCGTGAGGTGAATGGAACGAAAGGAGATATCCAATGAAAGAAGCTGTAATCGTCAGTGGTGTAAGGACGGCAATCGCAAATTATGGTGGCGCCCTTCAGGATGTTCCGGCTGCCAAACTGGGCAGCATCGTCATCCAGGGGGCCCTCAAGAAAGCCGGCCTGAAACCGGTCGGCGACTCCAGTTACGGTCCCGCGGCCCTGAAGGACCAGGGGAAGATCGAACTGGACAAGCAGTATGACAACTGGGGCAGCGGCCTCAAGGAAGTACAGATCGATGAAGTGATCATGGGCAACGTCGTCCAGGCCGGCCAGGGCCAGAACCCGGCCCGGCAGGCGATGATCTACGCCGGCGTTCCCAAGGAAGTCAACGCCTTCACCGTCAACAAGATCTGCGCTTCCGGCATGAAGGCCGTGGCGCTGGCCGCCCAGGCCATCAAAGCGGGTGATGCTGAGGTCATCGTAGCCGGCGGCATCGAGAGCATGAGTTCCGTACCCTACTACCTGCCCAAGATGCGCTGGGGCGCCCGCATGTTCAACGCGGAAGTCGTGGACGGCATGGTCCATGACGGCCTCTGGGAAATTTTCTATAACTACCACATGGGCGTGACCTCCGAGAACATCGCGGAGAAATACGGCATCAGCCGCCAGGAACAGGACGCCTTCGCGCTGGAAAGCAACAACCGGGCGCTCAAGGCCATTGCGGACGGCATTTTCAAGGAAGAAATCGTGCCGGTAGATATCAAGGTCAAGAAAGAGACGAAGCAGTTCATAGTGGATGAGCACCCGCGCGAGACCTCCATGGAACTGCTCGGCAAACTGCCGACCGTGTTCAAGAAGGACGGCGGCGTTACCGCCGGCAACGCTTCCGCCATCACCGATGCCGGCGCGGCCCTCGTCATCATGTCCGCTGAGAAAGCCAAGGCGCTCGGCCTGACCCCGCTGGCGAAGATCAAGGCTTACGCCACCGGCGGCGTCGACCCCGCTTACATGGGGCTCGGCGTGGTCCCGGCCACGAAGAAAGCCCTCAAGCTGGCCGGTCTCACCCTGAAAGACATCGACTACACCGAGTTGAACGAAGCCTTCGCTTCCCAATCCATCGGCTGCATCCGCGAACTCGACATCGACATGACCAAAACGAACCTCTACGGCGGCGGTATCTCTCTCGGCCATCCCATCGGCTGCACCGGCGCCCGCATCCTGGTCACACTCGCCCATGACATGACGCGGCGGAACCTGAACCTCGGTCTGGCCACGCTGTGCATCGGCGGCGGCCAGGGCATGGCGATGGTCCTGGAACGCTAAAACCTGTATAACACCATCCAAAGGGCGGTACCAGGAGTACCGCCCTTTTTTTGGTGTACATACTGTTGTCATACGGGTTTCCGTTTATGCTACAATACTCTCGTAGTCCCGATGCGAGGGGAACGGAATATGGCCAGAACAAAAAACGCCCAGCAGAACGAACCTGTGACCGAACCCCTCCACGTCGAAACCATCACCTGGGATGGATTGACCTGGGTCAACATCCTCAATCCCGGCCAGGCTGAGATAGATTTCCTCGCCGAGACCTACCACTTCCATCCCCTGGCCCTGGATGACTGCGTCTCCCGCAAGCAACTTCCCAAGGTAGACGTTTATCCCGGTTACCTGTTCTTTATCTTCCACTACCCGTTCTATGACAAGCAGACACGCATCAGCAGCAAGCGGCAGTGGTCGGCGTTCATCGGGGACGGCTACCTCGTCACCCTGCACACCGGCGAACTCCGCACCATGAACGCCCTCTTCCGGGACTGCCAGGCCAACGAGGACTCACGGCAGGAATATTTCAGCGCCGGGTCCGGCTTTTTACTCTACCGCATCCTGGACCGAACGATAGACTCCTACTTCCCCGTTTTGGACAAGCTCCTGAGCCTCATCGAAGATATCGAGGACGATGTTTTCGACGAGGAAATAGAGGCTACCAAGGAATTAAGCATCCTCCGCCGGGACATCATCACCCAGCGGGCGGTCATGTTCCCGACGCGGTCCATTTTCATCGAAATGGAAAACAAGCTCAAGCGCTTCAGCAAGACAGACGTCACGGCATACTACAACGACCTCATGGACCATATCAACAAGATCTGCGAGCAGCTCGATGAAGTACAGGAAATCATCGAGGTGTTCAAAGATACGGACATGACGCTGGCCAGCTATCGGCTCAACCGGGTGACGAGAGTACTGACTGTTTTTTCCGCCATCCTGCTGCCATTTCTTATCATTGCAAGCCTGTACGGCATGAATGTGGGCCTGCCCGGAGGATTGGACAGCGGCAACCTCACCACCTTTATTGTCCTGATGGTCATCATGACGCTCATCGCGGTGGGAATGCTCATCTTCTTCCGCAGGCGCCGCTGGATTTAAAAAATGAGCAATTCATACCGTCTGGTCATCATCGGCGCGTTGTTCGTTACCTGTCTCATCACCGCCAATACCATCGCCGTGAAAATCATCGGCGCCGGGTCGTTCGTGGTCCCGGCGGCGATACTGGTATTCCCGCTGAGTTATGTCTTCGGGGACATCCTTACGGAGGTCTACGGTTACAGCGTCAGCCGGAGGCTGATATGGCTCGGCTTCGGCTGCAACCTGCTGTTCGTCTTTTTCGTCTGGATCGGCCAGGTGCTGCCCGCGGCCGATTTCTGGGAAGGGCAGGCCGCCTACGAGACCATACTTGGGTATACGCCGCGCCTGCTGGCAGCGTCCTTCGCGGGGTACCTGGTGGGTGAGTTCACCAACTCCTACATCCTCGCCCGGATGAAGGTCCTGACCAAAGGCCGCTGGCTCTGGACGAGAACCATCGGCTCGACGGTCGTCGGGCAGGGTCTGGATACCTCGCTGTTCATCGTCATCGCGTTCATCGGCACAACATCTTTCAGTCCCATCCTCATTCTCTATCACTGGCTGACCAAGGTAGGCATCGAAGCCCTGTGTACGCCGCTCACCTATGGCGCTGTGAACTGGCTGAAACGACAGGAAGGCGTGGACGTGTATGACCGGCGAACAAAATTCAATCCATTCATAATTTCACATTAGGGGAAGGAAAATGGAAGTCACGATTCTCGGCGCCCACAACATCGAATCCAAAACGACGCGGACGCAATGCCTTCTTGTGGACGGTATCTTTGCCCTGGATACCGGCTGTCTGACCTCCAGCCTGACCTTCGAGGAGCAGATGCAACTGCGGGCCATTTTCCTGACCCACGGTCATTATGACCACACGCGGGACATCCCGGCCATCGGCATGAACTTCTATCTTCACAAGAAGGTCCTGGACATCTATGCTATTGAACCCGTCTTTGAAACGCTGGAACAGCACCTCATCAACGACATCCTGTATCCCGACTACTTCAAACGACCGGCGGAGGCGCCGACCCTGTGTCAACACGTGCTGGCACCTGACAAAGAGATAGAGGTAGACGGATATAAAGTCTTCGCGGTCCGTACCGCTCACAGCCAACCGGCTGCAGCCCTCCAGATGACATCACCTGAAGGGAAAAAGCTGGTTTATTCCGGAGATACCGGCCCGGGACTCGATGAGGTATGGGCGTTGATGGATCCCGACCTATTGATAATCGAGACGACCGCACTCAATAAGTATGATGAATTTGCCAGGGATGCCGGCCACCTTACCGCAGCGCTCCTCAGCGAGGAGTTGGAGAAGTTCCGGGGCCTCAAGGGGTACCTGCCGAAGGTCATTACCGTGCATACCAACCCGCTCGACGAAGCAGGCATCCGGGCGGAACTGGCCGAGGTAGCCGCCAGACTTAGCGCTGATATCGAGACTGCTTATGAGGGCATGCGCGTGACATTATGACCCCGGGAAAAAGGCCCGGCGGCCGGCTGCGGTTCATGGTCGACCACAACGTGGGCAAACTGGCAAAATGGCTGCGGATGATGGGCTATGACAGCCTGCTCTTTACCGGCCTGAACGATACTGATATGGTGAACCGGGCAATGGCCGAGGACAGGATCATCCTGACACGGGACCGCGGCGTGGCCGGACGCAGGGCCGCCAACCGGGGACTGGTTAAAGTGGTACTCTTCGAGACTGCGGACCCGGAGCGACAGATCAGGCAGGTCATCGAGGAATTCGGCCTGGCCGGCGAAATTCGCCCTTTTACCCGCTGTCTGGAATGCAATGCCGTGCTCGAGGACCGCGCCGCAAAGGAAATAAAAGACCGTGTGCCGCCCTATGTAGCTCACACGCAGACCCGGTACCGGGAGTGCCCATCCTGCCGCCGTCTTTACTGGCCCGGCACGCACTGGTCAGCCATGACGGATATGATTGAACGGCTGACCGGCACTATCTTAGCTGAAAGGAGCATCAACATGAGCGTTTACGAAACCATCCGCCAGCGGCGCTCGATACGCCGTTTCACGTCCCAGCCCGTGAGCGACAATGTCCTGGACAAATGTGTGGACGCCGCCCGCCTGGCGCCCGCCGGACGCAACCAGCAGGTATGTGAATTCATCACCGTCAATGCACCGGAACTGCTAGAGGGGATGTTCGATAACATCGGCGGGTCAATCAAGCTGCCGCCGGAAAAGGGCGGCCCGGCAACCGGCGCCCATCCCAAGGCCTACACCATCATCCTTATTAATAAGGAAAAAGAGAGCGATGCCTCGCGCCGCAACGTTTCCACCTACGATGCCGGCATGGCCGCGGAGAACATCATCCTGACCGCCCTGGAAGAGGGGCTCGGCTGCTGCCCTCTGCTCTTCTTCAACCGTGAGAACGTGACGAAACTGCTGAATATCCCGGACAGGTATGACATCGCCCTCGTCATTGCCATGGGGTATCCGGCTGAATCACCGGTTGCTGATGTCGCGGAAGGGGCCGTAGACCCGGTCGTAGACAAGGACCTGGTACGGCATGTGCCCAAGCGGAAGCTGGAAGACGTGATCCATCGCAACGGGTTCTAAGGCGGTCAAAGGTTTTTCACACCTGTACCGGCAGGAACGCGGGTCGATTCCGTAAGTAAAAAGTACCTGCCGTCTTGACCGTTATGTCAAATCTTGTTAGACTCAACACGTCAGAGATTTTAGCGTTATGAAAGTTGTCACCGCAGAACAAAT
Source organism: uncultured Dehalococcoidaceae bacterium (assembly GCA_964595455.1). Lineage (GTDB taxonomy): Bacteria > Chloroflexota > Dehalococcoidia > Dehalococcoidales > RBG-16-60-22 > DAOUEG01. Next base: position 20,284 of record CAZQQL010000038.1, on the reverse strand, counting down.
GAAGAACATCGACCGGGCGTGCGTGGAGCGCGGAACCCCGGTCAGCACCCTGATGGACCGGGCGGGAAGGGCCGTTGCCGAAGCCACTCGCGATTATCTCGGCTCGCTGGAAGGCAGAAAGATCATCAGCCTGGCTGGCGGCGGCAATAACGGCGGGGACGCCATCGTCGCCGCGCGGTATCTCCATGACTGGGGCGCCTCCGTCAACATCTGCCTGTGCAGTCAGCGGGAAGTCGACGAAGCTATTCTCCGCATGCTCTGGGAGCGTGGCGTGGGCAGTATCGATGCAGCCGCCCGCGGCGCCGAACCGTTCATCAGTCGTTTACCGGATTACGACTGCATCATCGACGGTCTGCTCGGGACCGGGCGTTTGCGGCCCATCGAAGGTTTGTTCCGTGAAGTCCTTGAAGCAGTGAAAGCGGAACGGGAAAAAAGGGGCGTCAGTATCATCGCCGTGGACCTACCCTCCGGCATGGATGCCGATACCGGCTCCTGCGATCCGGCCTGTTGTCCTGCCGACGTCACGGTCACGCTCGCCATGCCCAAGCCGGGGCTGTTCGGGGTACCGGGTGCGGACTATACCGGCAAACTGGTCGTGGCCGATATCGGTATTCCGGAAACACTCGCCGCCGCCAGCAAGGTGGAACTCATGGACGGCGATTTTGCCCGCCGTCTGCTCCCCTCCCGCCCGCGCACTGCCAACAAGGGAACGTTCGGGAAGCTGCTGGTGGTAGCCGGTTCGGTCAACTATACCGGAGCTGCGTCGCTGGCCTGCCGGGGCGCCCTGAGGTCCGGCACCGGGCTGGTCACACTGGCCACGGCCGCCAGTCTCCACCCGGTCATCGCTGCGGGCGTCGCTGAAGTCACCCACCTGCCTTTACCGGAATCCCCGGTCGGGTATATCGGCTCGGAAGCGGCGTATACGGTTTGCGCTAATGCCAGGCCTTACGACGCCCTGCTCGTCGGGTGCGGACTGGGCCGGAACCCGGCCACCGCGGAATTCATACGGTCTTTGCTTCACCGGTGTCCGGACCTGCCGCTCGTACTGGACGCAGATGCGCTGAATATCCTTTCTGAAGAACCTGACTGGAGCAATCATTTCAACAGAGATACCGTCATCACGCCGCATCCGGGCGAGATGTCCCGTCTGGCGGGTATCACGATACCGCAGGTCCAGGCTGATCGACTCGGCTGTGCGCGTGATTACGCCGAAAAATGGAACAAGACTATCGTTCTCAAGGGCGCCTACAGCGCCGTCGCGGCGCCGGACGGACGCTGCCGTATCAGCCCCTTCATCAACCCCGGCCTGGCTTCCGGCGGCACCGGCGACGTCCTGGCCGGTATCATCGGCGGGCTGGCAGCACAGGGAATGGCGTTGTTCGACGCCGCCTCACTGGGAGTCTTTTTGCACGGCACTGCGGGAGAAAGGGTGCGGGCCAGGCTCGGGGAGACCGGGATGATCGCCAGCGACCTCCTGCCGGAACTGCCCCTGGCGATACAGGACTTGAAAAGCGAGACCCCGGGAACGGGAATGACAGGAAATGTGACATGCTGCTAGCGATAGACATCGGTAATACCAATATCAAGATCGGTCTCTTCGACGGAGATACCCACATACGCACCTGGACGATTTCCACCGGCGTCCACCGCACGCCGGACGAATACGGACTGCTCATGCTCGACCTGCTGAGGGTGGCGGAAATCCCCCTTAAAAACATCAACCAGGCCGCTATCAGTTGCGTCGTTCCGCCGGTACTGACCGTTTATACCGAGATGTTCAAGCGCTATTTCAACATAGCTCCCCTCGTGGTGGGGCCCGGCATCAAAACCGGCTTCAGGATACGGATGGACAATCCGCGGGAAGTAGGCCGGGACCTGATCTCCAACGCCGCCGGGGCCATTTCACTGTATGAAAAGCCGATCATCATCGTTGCGATGGGAACGGCCATGGCATTCACCACCATTTCCCGCGGCGGCGACTATATAGGCGGCGCGCTGGCGCCGGGCCTGGGGATTGCCGCGGAGGCGCTCTACGCGCGAACCGCCGCCCTGCCGAGGGTAGAGATTACGCCGCCCAAGCAGGTCATCGGCACCAATACCCAGGCCGCCATGCAGGCCGGCATTATCTACGGATATGCCGGGCTGGTGGACGGCATCGTAACGCGCATACAGGATGAACTGGGTGAAAAAGCGACGGTGGTAGCGACCGGCGGGTATTCCACGATCATCGCCAAGGAAGCCCGGACCGTCGATATCATCAACCCGGACCTGACGCTCATCGGCATCAAGGCCATCCACGATATGAACCAGGTGTAACCGCACCGAAGGAGGCGCCCATGCTGCAGAACAAGACCATCGTGTTCGGTATCACCGGCGGCATCGCCGCCTATAAGGCCGCGGATATCGCCAGCAAACTGACCCAGGCGGGCGCCAGGGTGGAAGTCCTCATGACCGATGCGGCGGAGAAGTTTATCACGCCGCTGACACTGCGGAACATCACCGGGCGGCCGGTCGTCACGGACATGTTCGAGCTGGCCTCGGAGTACAACGAGGAACATATCGCCCTTGCAGAAGCCGCCGACGCCGTACTTATCGCCCCGGCCACGGCCAATACCATCGCCCGGCTGGCGGTGGGGATTGCGGACAACATCATCGGGACCGTAGTGCTCGCCACCGAGGCGCCGGTCATCATCGCTCCAGCCATGAATGATGTCATGTACCGGGCGGACATTACCCAGTTGAATATCGCAGACCTGAAATCGCGCGGTTTCCATTTTATCGAACCCGCCTACGGCCGGCTGGCATCCGGTAAGACCGGCCAGGGAAGGCTGCCGGAGACGCAGGTCATCCTCAGAGCCGTGGAACAGGTGCTGGCCCAGAAGCAGGACCTGGCGGGCAAGCGCATCGTGGTGACGGCCGGAGGCACCCAGGAACCAATCGACCCGGTGCGGCACATCGGGAACCGCTCCTCCGGCAAGATGGGCTACGCCCTGGCGGAAGCCGCCCGGGACCGAGGGGCCGAGGTCACGCTGATAACCGCTCCCACCGCCCTGCCGAGACCAGGGCGCATCGACGTGCTGGACATCAAGACCGTCTCCGAACTGAGGGCGGCCGTCATGCAGGCCATCGACGGCGCGGACGTACTCGTCATGGCGGCGGCTGTCTCCGATTTCCGCGTCGAGCAGCCCTCGGAGAAAAAGATCAAGAAACAGGGCGAAAAACTGGTGCTGGAACTGGTCGCCAACGAGGACTTCCTGCCGCTGATACCGGACAAGCTGGTAAAAGTGGGGTTTGCGGCGGAAAGCAACGATATGGTCGCTAACGCCCGAAAGAAGCTGGCCGAGAAGCGGCTGCATCTCATCGTCGCCAACGATATCACTGCCGCGGACGCCGGCTTCGAGGTGGACACGAACCGGGTGACGCTCATCGACCGCACCAGCACCGATGAAGTCCTGCCGTTGATGAGCAAGCGGGAAGTGGCCGAGCGGATACTCAACCGGGTGGTAGAATTACTGAAAAAATAATCCCTGCAGGGGAGTTTATAAGATGAGCGCCATAACATCGATAGTACCTTACCGCCCAAAGTACAAGTACGAGGTCATCAACCTCTGGAAAGCCTGCGACCTCACCAAATCCTGGAACAGCCCGGGAAAAGACATTGAACGTATGATGAAGGTATACCCGGACCTGTTCCTCGTGGGCATAATTGAAGAGAAAGTGGTCGCCACGGTGATGGGCGGCTATGACGGGCACCGCGGCTGGGCGTACTATCTCGGCGTGGACCCGGCCCACCGGCGGCAGGGGCTCGGCCGTCGCATGATGGAAACGCTTACCGGCAAACTGCTGGCGATGGGCTGTCCCAAGATCAACATCCAGGTCCGCGGGGATAACGAAGAAGCCCTGGGGTTCTACAAGAGACTCGGCTACACGGTGGAAGAACGGGTAAGCCTGGGGCGCAGGCTTATAGAAGACCGCAACGATTAACTGGTACAATATAAGAGCGCTGAAACAATCAACTGCAGAAATAGATTCCCGCCTTCGCGGGAATGACAACTTCTTAAACCGGAAAGGTAACCCATGACAGACAATCCCGAACCCAGAACAGAAATGCCGAAGGCTTACGAGCCGGGTAAGGTCGAACAGAAATGGTACGACTACTGGATGAAGCAGGGCTACTTCTCACCGAAGATCGAACCCGGCCAGCAGCCGTTCGTTATCATCATGCCGCCGCCGAACGTCACCGGCGAACTGCACATGGGCCACGCCATGCCGTCCACCATCGAGGACATCCTGACCCGCTGGCACCGCATGATGGGAGAACCGACCCTCTGGTTGCCCGGCGTCGACCACGCCGCCATCGCCGCCCAGGTCGTCGTGGAACGGCAGCTTGCCAAAGAAGGATTGGACCGATACAAACTCGGCCGGGAGAAATTCCTGGAACGCATGCAGGCGTGGGTGGACCGCAGCCGGCGCCGCATCACCGAGCAGCACAAGCGGCTTGGCATCTCCTGCGATTGGACCCGGGAAAAATATACCATGGACCCCGGCCCCAGCCGCGCCGTCCGCACCACGTTCAAGCGCCTGTACGATAAAGGACTTATCTACCGCGGGGAGCGCCTGTCCAACTGGTGCCCGAGGTGCGCCACCGCCCTGTCCGACCTGGAAGTAGAGCATAAGGAACTGAGCGGGCAACTCTGGTACGTCCGCTATCCGGTCGTGGGGGAGGAAGAGACTTACATCACCGTTGCCACGACGCGTCCGGAGACCATCGTCGGGGACACGGCGGTGGCCGTCAATCCCGGGGACGACCGCTTCAAGGCCCTCATCGGCAAAAAAGTGCGTCTACCGGCGGTGGACCGTGAGATACCCATCGTGGCCGATGACGCCGTCAGCACGGAGTTCGGCACCGGCGCGGTGAAGATAACTCCCGCCCATGATCCTGTTGATTTCGAGGTCGCCCAGCGGCACGATCTGCCGTTCATCAACATCCTCAACCGGGACGTCACGATGAACGAGAACGCCGGGCCCTACAAAGGCATGGACCGTTTCGAGGCCCGCAAGGCTATCGTAGCTGACCTGGAGAAGTGGGGCCAACTGGTCAAGATCGAGGATTACAGCCATGCGGTCGGGCACTGCGACCGCTGTTCCACGATCGTCGAGCCGCTCGTCAGCCTCCAGTGGTACGTCAAGATAGAGCCCCTTGCCAGGCCGGCCATCGAGGCCGTCAATGACGGGCGCATCCGGATACTACCGGACCGCTTTACCAAGGTATATCTGAACTGGATGGAAAACATCCGGGATTGGTGCATCAGCCGGCAGCTCTGGTGGGGGCACCGCATCCCGGTCTGGTACTGCCGGGATTGCGGCGAGATAATCGTCGCCATCGACGACCCGGCCTCCTGCCCGATGTGCGGTTCCAGCCATATCGAGCAGGACCCGGACACGCTGGACACCTGGTTCAGCTCGGGGCTCTGGCCGCATTCCACGCTCGGCTGGCCGGATGACACGGAAGACCTCCGTTATTTCTACCCCACTTCCGTCATGGTCACCGCCTATGACATCCTCTTCTTCTGGGTAGCGCGCATGATCATGATGGGCATCGAAAACACCGGCAAGATACCGTTCCATACAGTCTACCTGCACGGCCTCGTCCGGGACGATAAGGGCGAGAAGATGAGCAAGACCAAGGGCAACGGCATCGATCCGCTCATCTCGATGGAGGAGTATGGCACGGACGCGCTCCGGTTCGCTATCATGTCCGGCGTCTCGCAGGGCGCCGATTCACGGATGTCCGCGGAAAAAATGGAGGCCGGCCGTAATTTTGCTAACAAGCTCTGGAACGCCACCCGGTTCGTCCTCAGCCGGATACCGGACGGAATAATTATCGGACCGCTCCCCGCTCAAAATCTGGCCGCTGAGGACAAATGGATACTTTCCCGGCTCAACCGGACCATCGGCAACGTCATCGGGCTGATGAAGGATTTCCAGTTCGGGGAGGCGGAACGCCAGGTCCATGATTTCATCTGGGGCGATTACTGCGACTGGTATATCGAACTCGCCAAGATCCGTCTCCAGGCCGGGGACAACGTTCCCCTGCCCGTGCTGCTGCACATACTGGAGACCTCCCTGCGGCTGCTGCACCCCTTTATGCCGTTCCTCACCGAGGAACTCTGGCAGAACGTCATCGCCCGCATGGACGGACATTATGCAGAATCGATCATGATCTCACCATACCCTGAAGCGGATGAAACACTCTATGATGAAGCCGCCGAAAGCGAACTCGATACGGTGATGGAAATCATTAAGGCCGTCCGCAACGCCCGTGCCCAGTACCGGGTAGACGCCGGGCGATGGGTAAAGACCGTTGTCTTCTCCTCTGATAGTGATGTACCGGTCCTCTCCAGCTACGCTGAATCCGTTGGTTCTCTCTCACGGTCCCGGCCGGTGGAATTCCGTGCCGGTGAACCCTCCGAAGCTGATATCGCCGGCGGCTGCGTGGCAACGTTGCCGAAAGCAGTCGTCGTTATTCCCATGGCCAGCATGGTTGACCTGGAAGCCGAGAAAAACCGGCTGGAGAAGGAAATCCTCCAAACGTCCGGCGAGTATGAGAAGCTCGAAGCCAGGCTCGCCAATGAAGCCTTCCTCGCCAAAGCGCCGGCGGCGGTGGTTGAAAAAGAACGGCAGAAACTCTATACTCTCAAGGAAAAACTGGATAAACTGAGACAGCAGCAATTCCACATGTAGGAGGTACGCCGATGTTCGAAAGAATACTTGTTCCGCTGGATGGGTCCAAAGTAGGTGAAGCCGCTTTCCCTGTCATCGAGCAGCTCGTCGACCGGCTGGCGCCCCGGTGCAAGGTTGAAGTCGTCCTCCTGGGTGTGATCACCCTCCTGCGTCACTGGGTAGTCGTCGGAGAAGCCAGCGCCCCCGTCTCATATACTGAAGAAGAGATGGAGCTTATCAAGAAACGGATTACCGATTACCTTGAAAAAACCTCCGAGAACCTCAAGCAGCGCGGCGTCGTGATTACGACCATCATCCGCACCGGCAGCGCTTCCGATGAGATTCTCAAGACCGCCGAGGAGATCAAGGCAGACCTTATCGCCATGTCTACACACGGGCGGTCGGGGCTGCGAAGACTGGCGTTCGGCAGTATCACGGACAAGGTCATCCGTGGTTCCAACATCCCCGTCCTCCTGGTACGGGCAGCGGAAGGCACCACTAACGAGCCGGCTCCGGGCCGTTATCCATAGCGTTTCCGGTTTCATAGCCGCAAAAGGGATCGTTCGAAGACCGCGAGCTCGTGGCAAGACGTTAAACCCGGAAATCCTGAGCTTCCTAGAAGGGACGAAGCGCGGCTTATCCGTAACTAGAGGTCCGCTTCTGTTCCGAAGAAGCCGAACATGCCCTGCTGACGCCACTGTGCGTTGAGGAACGCCAGCGCTTTACGGGTATCGCTGGCGATGCGCGCCTTCTCACAACGCTTGAAACGGTACTTGAACAGCCAGTAGGTAAATTCCTTGAGTTCCGTCAGGGTCGTGGATTTCAGGTTGGCGCGCCCTTTCTCTTTGCGGAATTCCCTCAACAGCTCGTCCCAGCCGGTCTCATATACGCGGTAATAAGCGTCATCAGTGCCGTCGGTATGCCGCAGACAGCGAGCGCGTTTTTCCTTTTCTATCTCTTCCTGGACCGCCAGGAGCAGGCCTTCCTCGACCGTGATGCCGTAGTAATAGTTGAGATACTGCCGGAACTTCTGCTCGCCGATGAGCTTTTTCACTTCCCCGGGGTCGAGGTCGACCGGCACAATGCCATGGAAAAGAAGGGCGTCGCGCTCGTACTCGGGAATAAGGCCCTCCAGCGCCAGACAGAGCCGTTCCGCCAGCAAGAGCCAGTCGAACGCTTCGCCGTCAACGAGGTAATTCCATGTCCGTCCCTCGAACTCCTCGGTCGCACTCGTCCACTGCCCGATGGCCTTCAGGAGCGCCAGGTACCAGTCATGACCGGTCATGACCGCTTCCCGCAGGCTGTGCAGTACTTCCGCATCTTCCGCGCAGGACGCTCCCGTAGCCACGATGCTTGATTCTTCGGGGGGAACAATACACGAGTCATCCACGAGATACTGGTCTGCGGGGCCGGTCTGTCCGGTACTATCGTTCGTCATACGTCCGGTCCGCCATCATTGCCGGACGCCGCCCACCCAACGGACCCGCCGGTTCCTGTCACCGACGGTGTTGATGAGCTTCCTGTCCAGAGTCCAGAATTCACAGTCCTCGAGTTCCGCCAGGGCAAGGTACTGCATATCGTAGCATACCGGTAGGTTGTATTCCCGGGCGAGCCGCCAAGCTCCCTGGTACACATAGCGGTTATTGATGATACTCACCGGCAGCCCGGTAAGAACGTTATAAAGGCGGTCTCCCTCTTCCGGCAGGATCTTCTTGAAGTAAACGTTCCGGCGGATGACAGAGGTGACCTCCGCATGGAACATGGGCGGCGCCAGCATGGTTACTGCTTCCTGCTGCCACTTACTCCACAGGTAATCGGACTGTTCCCGGCAGTTATCGTAGAACAGCCATGAAAGCGCCAGGCTGGCATCGATGCAGACGCTGTTAGATTGCCCGCCGGTCTCGCTCATCTCTCACTTCACGTATCATTTCTTCCGCGTTGAAAATCTTACCCGTGCGGGCATACATGGACTCCCGAACCGCTTTTGCCCGCGTTAAGAAATCTTCTTCGTGTATTGTATCACTCATTTCCCGGTCACGCTCTTCCCGCAGTGATGATATTTCCAGGCCGGCGTCATACCCCTGCCCTGTACGAGACTGTATGTCCTCCCCCGGCTTTCTGATTTCTTCCAGTGCTTCTTCTGCTTCTCCAGGTTCCGCCCGGTAGGCGATGGCTGATTCCCGGCAAAACTGGACGAGGTCTTCCTTCCGGATGAAAAGCTGATTTCCCAGTTTTTGGGCGGGGAGTTTACCGTTCCACACCCAGCGCCGGACCGTTTCAGGGTTCCGGCGGCAGAACCGGGAAGCCTGCTTTATATCTATGTTCTCATCAGGTTCACGGGCGTCATACATAATGACACTCCTTGATGTAGTAGTCTACTACATCATATACCTTACAGACACCTGTGTCAATCACTTGCCGCAGCAATGCTTGAATTTTTTACCGCTGCCGCAGGGACAGGGATCGTTGCGCCCTACCTTCTTCCCGGTCGCAGCCGCTTTCGCCGCCGGTTTGCGCTGGACACCCGCGGTCACCTTTTCCATGGGGGACTCCACCTTCGGGGCTTCTTTCTGTTCGACCCGAACATGGAACATGAACCGGGCCACGTCATGCCGGATGGTCTCCTTCAATACCTCGAATTTCTCGAACCCGGACCGCTTGTAGGCATCGGCGGACTTCACCTGGCGCAGCGTCTGCCAGCCGGCCTGGCGGCGTTCTTCGTCCATGGCCGTCAGGTGCTCCACCCAGAGCCGGTCGATGACCTGGAGCATGATGAGCCGCTCCAGCTTGCGCATCGTTTCCGGCCCGATGTCCGCCTCACGCTGCTCGTAGGTATCGCGGGCCAGGTCAACCAGTTTTTCTTCGAGTTCGGACTTGGACAGCTTACCAACCGACTCTTCACTAAGGTCTTTGGTGAGCGGGACAACGGCATTGGCTTCGGTCAGCAGGGCCGGGATGTTCCAGTCGTCATTGAACTGGGCATGACAGTGCGCGGCGACGATGTCCTGAAGTTCCCGTATCACCATTTCCAGAATGTTCGTCTTGAGGTCGGCGCCGGAGAGTACCTTGTTGCGTTCCCGGTAGATGAGGTCCCGGTGTTTATTAACCACATCATCGTATTCGACGAGGTGTTTGCGGATATCGAAGTTGTAGCCTTCCACCCGCTTCTGGACGTCCGTGATGGCGTTGGTAATCATCTTGTTCTCGATGGGTGTATCTTCGTCAAGGCCTACCCAGTTCATGACGGTCTGAATCCGGTCCCCGCCGAAGCGTTTCATGATATCGTCTTCCAGGGAGACATAGAAACGGGAGAAACCGGGATCGCCCTGGCGGCCGGCGCGGCCGCGGAGCTGGTTATCAATGCGGCGCGCTTCGTGGCGTTCCGTGCCGATGATATGAAGCCCGCCCAGTTCGAGCACCTTGTTATGCTTCGCCTGCCACTCTGTCTCGGACTGGCCGTCCTTTATGCCCCCCAGGATGATATCGACGCCGCGGCCGGCCATATTGGTGGCCACGGTCACCGCACCCGGCTCGCCGGCATGGGCGATGATTTCGGCTTCCCTGGTGTGCTCCTTGGCGTTCAGGACCTTGGCGTCGATTCCCTGCCGTTTCAGCATGTCCTGGAGCAGGACGGATTTTTCGATAGACACGGTGCCGACAAGTACCGGCGCTCCTTTATCGTGCAGTTCCTTGATGTCCCGGACCACAGCACGGAACTTGCCGTCCTCGCTCTTGTAGATGAAGTCCGCTTCGTCCGCCCGTACCATCGGGCGGTTGGTCGGTACCTCCGTCACTTCAAGCTTATATATCTTGTAGAATTCCTCGGCCTCGGTCATAGCGGTACCCGTCATACCGCCGAGTTTTTTATACATGCGGAAATAGTTCTGGATAGTGATGGTGGCGTAGGTCACCGATTCCCGCTGGACCTTGACATGCTCCTTGGCCTCGATGGCCTGGTGCAGGCCTTCCGAGTACCGCCGCCCGTACATGAGGCGGCCGGTGAACTCGTCCACGATGATGACCTCGCCGTCTTTGACGACATAGTCCTTGTCCCGTTTGTAGACCACTTCCGCCCGCAGCGCGTTGTCCAGGTAACGGGTCAGCGCGTGGTTGGCGGCATCATAAAGGTTCGGCGTCTTCAGCAGACCTTCCCGCTTGAGCATCCGCTCCATATTGTTAATCCCGTTGTCCGTCAGCGCCACGGTGCGTGTCTTAGCGTCCACCGTGTAATCTTCCTCGGCGTGCAGCCGGGGGATCAAACGGGCGAACCGGCTGTAGGTCTCCCCGGACTCCTCGGCGGGACCGCTGATGATGAGCGGCGTCCGCGCTTCGTCGATGAGCAGGTTATCGACTTCATCCACGATGGCATAATTTAGCGGCCCCTGCACCCGGCGGGCAACTTCCGTTACCATATTGTCACGCAGGTAATCGAACCCGAATTCAGCGCTGGTGCCATACGTTATGTCAGCCCTGTAGGCCTCATCCCGCTCGATGGGCCGGAAATGCGGCCAGCGCTTGTCATCAGACTCGTACGCCGGGTCGTAGATGCGGGCCGGCTGGCGCTCGTCCGGGTTCTGCATGGGGTAGATGCTGGCTACGGTCACGCCCAGGGCGTTGAACACGGGTCCCATCCAGTACGGGTCGCGGCGGGCCAGGTAATCATTCACGGTCACCAGGTGTACACCCCGGCCGGTCAGGGAATTGAGGTAGAGCGGGAAGGTTGCGGTGAGGGTCTTGCCTTCACCGGTCTTCATTTCAGCTATCTTGCCCTGGTGGAGCGTAACGCCGCCCATGAGCTGGACATCGAACGCCCGCTGGCCCAGGTGACGCTGTGCGGCTTCCCGCATGGCGGCAAATGCCTCGGGGAGTAGATCATCGAGGGCTTCTTCCTCCAGCTTGCGGCGGTCTTCATCGAGCTGGTCTATGCGGTTCTGGGCGCGCTGGCACTGCCTGTCGGCTTCTTCACGGGCGGCCAGGTCGGACCCGCAGGAGGCGAGGCTTTCCCCGGCCTCCCGCAGTTCCCGCTGCGCTTCCTCCAGCTTCGGCTGGTTCCCGGCCAGCGCCGCTTTGATGCGCGCCCGGAACTCCGCCGTTTTGGCCTTCAGATGCTCGTCCGTGAGTTTGTTATACTCAGGTTCGAGCGCGTTGACGCGGTCAACGTAGGACTGGAGACGTTTTATCTCTTTTTCGTTGGAATCGAAGATCCCGCTAAGGAATTTCACCATCGCTATCACTCGCAATCAGTTCTTTAGCCCTGTCCGCGAGAGATGCGAGCACCATGATGGAAACAGCGCCATGTACCTACATGGGCGCATAGGCGCTCGGCAACGATGACCTGGGTTGCAGCATGGAAGGGATGCCGTTGTCCTTCAGGATGTTCTGAAGGATGAACGCTTCGGCCTCGTTGGCGGCCTGATAGACGGCGACCATCTTCTCCGCTTTACTCAAACATCGCTCCCACGGACTGCCCCGTGTGGATACGGCGAATCGCCTCACCGAGGAGCGGGGCTATGGGCAATACTGTTATTTTGTCTTTCAGTTTACCATTCTTGACCGGGACGGTATCCGTCACCAGCAGTTGTTTGAGGGGGCTGGCGGCTATCCGGTCAACGGCCGGACCAGAGAAAATGGGATGGGTGGCGCAGGCGTACACTTCCCGTGCGCCCCGCTCGAGCAGGGTCTTCACCACGCCCATCATGGAGCCGGCAGTGTCTATTTCATCATCGACGATGAGGGCCAGTTTGCCCTCGATGTTACCGATAACGTTGAGGGTCTCGGTCCTGTCATTGTTGCCGAGGCGGCGTTTTTCCATGATCGCCAGGGGAGAGTTGAGCCGGGTAGCTACGTCCCGGGCGCGCTTGGTAGCGCCGATGTCCGCCGCGACTACCACCAGGTCCTGGAAATTCCGCTGCTTGACGGCATCGCTGATGAGTTTGACGGCAGACAACTCATCCACCGGGATATTGAAGAAACCCTGTATCTGGGCGGTGTGGAGGTCTACCGTCAGGACACGGTTCGCGCCGGCTGTCGTCAGCAGGTCTGCCACCAGCCGGGCGGTAATGGGCACACGCGGCTGGTCCTTGCGGTCGCTCCGCCCATAAGCAAAGAAGGGAATGACCGCGGTGATCCGTGCGGCGGAAGCGCGCTTCATGGCGTCTATCATGATGAGCAGTTCGACGAGGTTGTTATTCACCGGGGAGGAGAAAGGCTGGACGATGAAAGTGTCCCTTTCCCTGACGTTCTCCAGGACACGCACGAAGATGTTTTCATTGGTGAACTGGAAGACTTCGCATTTTCCCAGAGGGATACCAAGGTAATCAGTGATGGCCTGGGCCAGGGCAGGATGGGCATTCCCGGTAAATACCTTCAGTTCGTCCATGGATGTAATTCTCGCTCCTTACTGTCAGTTACAGCCAACTTTATTATAACACCTTCATATTGGGCCTCATACCCGAAATGAAGCTGATATTAACCCGGACAGAGCATTTCCTTGAGGGTCTTGAGATTGACGACATCTTCCCGGTTGTAGGCGAGCAGCGTTTCCAGGGCTTCGAGATCGAAGCTCTCGACGTACCGCCACCAGAGCCGGACGGCTTCGAGCCCGTTCATGTCCGGCAGTTGCCGGGCGATACCGAGCTGCCGTTCCACGGACTTGAGGCCGCCCTTCAGGCGGTTCCGCCAGCAATCGAACATGAGGTCCTGGTGAGGGAACATCCTCGCCAGATTGATACCGAGACAATTATGAATGAACGGCAGATCGAACCGGCTGCCGTTGTAGGTGTATAGCTTTTCCACGCCCTTCAAGGCTTCCAGGATGGCATCCGCGGTGTTGTCTCGTCCCACGAACTGGACGCAGTCGGCGCCCCCGGTGCGGTAAAGGTAGATGCCGGTAACCGTTATCTCGCACCCGTCCGGGTTGAGACCGGTGGTTTCGATATCCAGATATGCTTCAAACGGCATAGTTTCCGTTATTACCGCAGAGTTTGGAGGGAACGCGAGCAGGATGATTGGTATTCATGACACCCATACCATTATTGTACCCGTTCCCGCCGCAGGAAATCAGTCATCGATGCCCGGAACTGGAAATTCCCTGCAGAATTCCGCCACCCTGAGCCGTACGGACTCGTGGACGGCGGCGTCCTCCGGGCTGGCGATAACGGTATCGATGAATTCAGCTACCTGCTTCATGTTATCAGGATTGAAGCCACGGGCGGTCACGCCGGGCGTACCGAGCCTCATGCCGCCGGGGTCTCTCGGGGCGCGCTTGTCGAACGGAATGGCGTTGCGGTTGATGACGATGCCCGCCTTTCCGAGTATCTTTTCAGCCTGCAGACCACTGATGTTCTTGTTTTCGAGGTCGATGAGCATGAGGTGGTTGTCCGTGCCGCCGGAAAAGAGCCGGTAGCCACGGGCTTTCATGGCGTCCGCCAGGGCCAGCGCATTCTCGATGATACGTTTCTGGTACTGGACGTAGTCCGGCTTCATGGCTTCCAGCAGGACCACCGCCTTGGCGGCAACGGCGTGCATCAGCGGCTTGCCCTGGGTCTGCGGGAACACGGCCGAGTCGATGGCTTTGGCCAGCTCCTGCCGGCAGAGGATGAGACCACCGCTCGGGCCCCGCAGGGTCTTGTGGGTGGTCGTGGTGACGATGTCAGCATATGGGACCGGACTGGGATGCAGCCCGGCGGCGACGAGCCCGGCGATGTGCGCCATGTCCACCATGAGCCGCGCCCCGACGGAATCGGCGATGCGCCGGAACCATTCGAAGTCGATGATGCGCGGATAGGCGGAAGCGCCGGCCACGATGAGCTTCGGCTTGTGTTCCGAGGCCAGTCGTTCCACTTCCGGGTAGTCGATGCGCCCGGTTTCTTTATTCACGCCGTAATGGACGAAGTTGTAGGAGCGGCCGGAGAAGGTGATGGGCGAACCGTGGGTCAGGTGGCCGCCGTGCGCCAGGTTCATGGAAAGGATGGTATCCCCGTACTTGAGGATGGAGAAATACGAGGCCATGTTGGCCTGGGACCCGCTGTGCGGCTGGACGTTGGCATGTTCCGCTTTGAAAAGCTTTTTGGCGCGTTCTATGGCGAGCGTCTCGATGGCATCCATGTTCTCGCAGCCGCCGTAGTAGCGCTTGCCCGGATAACCTTCCGCGTACTTGTAATTAAGGAACGAACCCTGCGCTTCCAGGACGGCCCTGCTGGTGTAATTTTCTGAAGCGATGAGGTTGATGATCTGTTTCTGTCGCTGCATTTCGCAGTCAATGGCACGGTTGACTTCCGGGTCGGTGCTGGATAAGAAACTCATGACGAACGTCTCTCCTCAAGGGGGTTGGTGATACGTCTTTAGTCTACACTGGCCTTTTGGGACTGTCAATTTGAGGGCGGCTGCATTTCTGAGCAAAGTGAACGGTATCCGTGTTTTCCACTCGGAGGTGCCTGACGTTCCTTGAGACACCTTATATCAATCATCAAATGGAATCCGTTATAATGAGGGAGTGAGATTCTACTCAGCCGGAATCTCCGGTTACACCAGAGCAGAGCCGGTTTAGTGAAGTTGAGGAGAAGTGAGTTTTGACCGCTCCTGCGGAGCTGCTAGACCTGGTACTGATATTAGCCGCCGCCATCGCCGGGGGCATACTGGCGCTCTGGCTGAAGCAGCCGGTCATCATCGGCTACCTCATCGGGGGCATCATCATCGGCCCGTTCACGCCGGGTCCGCAGGCTGATTTTGATGACTTCAGGATATTCACAGAAATCGGGCTGGCGCTCTTGCTCTTTATTCTCGGCGCCCGGATGTCGCCTTCCCGGTTCCGTGGACTGGGCAAGGTCATCGTTTTCGGCGGGTTCGCGCAGATCGCTCTTACCATCGGCCTGGGACTACTCCTCACGTTGTGGCTCCGGCTGGACCTTGTGCAGGGGTTCATGCTCGGCCTTATCCTCGCCCAGTCCAGCAGCGCGGTCATCGCCAGAGTCCTCGATGACCGCAGAGAGACCGATTCGGACCACGGCCGGATCGCGGTAGGCGTAAGCGCCATCCAGGACATATCTTCGTTGCCCCTTTTGCTGCTGCTGCTCGTGTTTCTGGGGGACAGGAATGACAGCCCTGTTTCTCTTATCAGCGCCCTGGGTTATCTGGCGGTCCTCGCCGTCCTGCTATACGTTATCGGAAAACTCGTCTGGCCGCGATTCCTCGGATGGCTGGAACGTTTTTCTTCCGATGAGATGTCCATCATCGTAGTCATGGGGCTAGCGCTCGGCAGCGGCCTCCTGCTGCAGATGATCGGCCTCTCCATCGCGCTAGGGGCATTCCTGGCGGGTCTCGTCATCGCCGAACCACCACACCGTTCACAAGCGATATCCCGCGTGCTGCCCTTGAGAGATGTTTTTGCCGCCATCTTTTTTGTTTCCATCGGAGCCAGATTTGATCCGCTGGTGATAACCACATCGATTATCCCCTTATTGGGACTTCTCGGTGTCTTGATCATCGGCAAGGCGCTCATCGGCACTGTCGTGACGAGGTTATTCCGCCGTGAAATGCCAACTGCGATACTCTCCGGCCTGCTGCTCGCCCAGGTGGGCGAATTTGCCTTTATCCTGGCCATGATCGGGCTGGAACGCGGCGCCTTGTCTCAGGAACTTTTCTCGGTGATAATGGCCGCCGCCGTTATCAGTATTTTTGTAAACTCCTTGGTTCTCGATTCCGCGCCGCCGGTCCTGTCATGGCTGGCCAGGACTTTACGATTCAAAGCCCTTATCAAGGGAACGTTCAGAAAACGCCGCCGGCCGAGGATTGTCCCGCCTTCTCCGCCGAGACGGCAATGAAGGGAGGAGTAGTTTTAGATTATCGGAAAGCCCGTCTGCTGTTGAAAAACAGCCTTCGCCGCCCTTGACTTTTGACCTCTGACCTTTGACTTTCTGCTCAGGCTTGACAAAGGAAAAAACCGTTCCTATAATAAAGAAAAACCCCCACGACCGTTTTGCTTGAGTTCCCCTTTTGTTATCAGTTGGACAAATTGTAATCAGGTCATTCAGAGGCGCTTGATTGTAAATTCCCGTTCCAGCTTTCCCAATATATACCGGGATACTGCTGGACTGTTTCCGAAATCCTGGAGTTAGTTTCTCTATATGCCAAAGTATATCTTCGTTACCGGAGGCGTGGTAAGTTCCGTCGGCAAGGGCATCGCTGTCGCATCCATCGGCTCCATCCTCAAAGCCCGCGGGATTTCCGTCGCCGCCATGAAACTGGACCCCTACCTTAACGTCGACCCGGGCACCATGTCCCCCTACCAGCACGGCGAGGTGTTCGTCACCGGGGACGGCGCCGAGACGGACCTCGACCTCGGCAACTATGAGCGGTTCATCGACAGCGAAGTCAACAGGTACTCCAACACCACCTCCGGACAGATCTACAGTTCCCTCATCGCCAAGGAGCGCCGCGGGGACTTCCTCGGCGGCACCATCCAGATCGTTCCCCACCTGACCACGGAGATCAAGTCCCGGTTCCGGCGGCTGGCGGACACCGCACCGGCGGACGTCTACCTCGTCGAGGTCGGCGGCACGGTCGGCGACATCGAAGGCCAGCCTTTCCTGGAAGCCATCCGCCAGATGCGGAACGACATGGGCCGGGGCAACGTCCTCTACATCCATGTCACCTTCCTGCCCTACCTCAACTCCACCGGCGAGATCAAGACCAAGCCCACCCAGCACAGCGTCAACGAACTGCGGCGCATCGGTATCCAGCCGGACGTCATCATCTGCCGCAGCGACTACGATATTTCAGACAGCATCCGCGCCAAGATATCCCTCTTCTGCGACGTGGAGAAAGAAGCGGTCATCCCCCTCAAGACGGTGGATACGATCTACCGGATACCCAACATCCTGGAGGACTGCGGTCTCGGACGCTACATCATGGACCGTCTCGGCCTGACGGAACAGCACCCGGTGGACCTCAAGCAGTGGGAGAACCTGGTGCAGCGCATCCAGAAGCCGCGTGAACCGGTGAGCATCGCCCTTGTCGGCAAGTACGTGGAACTGAATGACGCCTACTACTCCGTCCGCGAGGCCCTGTACCACGCCGCCCTCCACCATGACCGTGAACTCAACCTCTTCTGGGTCCATTCCGAAGACCTCAACGACGAGACCGTAAACCACATGCTGAACAAGGCCCAGGGCATCATTGTTCCCGGCGGGTTCGGGGACCGCGGCATAGAAGGCATGATCTGCTCCGCCCGGTACGCGCGGGAGCACCGGGTACCCTATTTCGGGCTGTGCCTCGGCCTGCACATCATGGTCATCGAGCTGGCCCGCAAGTATTTCAACTCGGACAAGGCCCATTCCACTGAATTTTATGAGAAGACCCCCTACCCCGTTATCGACTATATGATTGAGCAGAAATCGCTCTCGGACAAAGGCGCCACGATGCGGCTGGGCAACTACCCCTGCAAACTCATGCCGGATACCATCGCCGGACGTTCTTACCGGAAGCCGGAGATCGTGGAACGTCACCGGCACCGGCTGGAGTTCAACAACGCTTTCCGCGAACAGCTCGCCGAAGCCGGCCTGACCTACAGCGGCATGTCCCCGGACGAAAAACTCATTGAAATCTGTGAAATAAAAGATCACCCGTGGATGCTGGGATGCCAGTTCCATCCGGAGTTCCTTTCCCGACCGCAGCGGCCGCACCCGCTGTTCAGCGATTTCATCCGCGTAGCCAAGGACATCCTGCGGGAAGGCGACCAGACGCCGCTGCCCCTGGCCACTGAACAACTCGGAGGTTACGATGCAGATCTTTCTTGATACCGCCAATATCGATCAGATTAAGGAAGCCGTCAGTCTCGGCATTATCAGCGGCGTTACCACCAACCCTTCGCTGTTGTCCAAGGAAAAGACGGCTGATTATGAATCCGTCACCCGCAAGATTTGCGCCCTGGTGGACGGCCCCGTCTCGGTGGAAGTGCTCTCCGAGACCGCGGACGCCATGATCGCGGAAGCCCGCATCAAGGCTTCCTGGGCGCCCAATGTCAATATCAAGGTCCCGATGTGCGCCGAGGGGCTCAAAGCCACTTCCGTGCTCAGCAGCGAAGGTATCGACGTCAATATGACGCTATGCTTCTCCGCCAACCAGGCGCTGCTCGGGGCGCTGGCCGGAGCGTCCTACGTCAGCATCTTTATCGGCCGGCTCGATGACGTCGGGCAAGACGGCATGGATGTGGTTTACGATACCATTGATATTTTAAGTAATTACCCTGACCTGTCAACGCAGGTCATCGCCGCCAGCATCCGGAACCCGATGCACTGCGCCTGGTCCGCGAGAGCCGGCGTGGACATCGCCACCGTCCCCTACAACGTGCTGATGCAGATGATCCAGCACCCGCTGACAGACGTCGGCATCCAGCGGTTCCTGGCGGACTGGGAAAAAGTGGCAAATAAATAACGACGCGATGAAAGGTTTTATGAATTTCCTCTTCCTTCCGGGGAGACGGGACGACTGTGAGGTGGTTATATGAACATGACCGAACTTGAAAGCAAGACCAAAGAGGAACTCGTGGAGCTGGCCAAGGAAAAAGGCATCCAGAACCCCGGCCCCATGAAAAAGCATGATATCATCATGCGCCTCCTGGAGTCTCATTCCGAAGAGCAGGGCAACATCTTCGTCTCCGGCATACTGGAGATCATGGCCGACGGCTACGGTTTCCTGCGGCAGGAAACGCTGCTGCCCAGCCAGACGGACGTCTACATCTCTCCGTCCCAGATACGGCGTTTCGGCCTGCGCAACGGGGACAAGGTCACCGGTGAAGGCCGGCCTCCCAAGAGCAATGAAAAGTACTTCAGCCTGCTCCAGGTGGTCGCCATCAACGGGTTCGACCCCGAGGCCATCAAGTCCCGCCAGCCCTTCGGCTCATTGACACCCACGTTCCCGGACCGTCTCATCAACCTTGAATATGATCCCTCGGACCTTTCAACGCGCCTCATCAACCTCATCGCTCCGACCGGACGCGGGCAGCGCGGCCTCCTTGTCGCCCCGCCCAAGACCGGTAAAACGCTCCTCCTGAAATCTATTGCAACGGCCATCACCAGTAAATATGAAGATATCTACCTCATGGTCTGCCTCATCGGCGAACGTCCGGAAGAAGTTACGGACATGCGCCGCTCCGTCAAAGGCGAGGTCATCGCCGCCACCTTCGATGAAGTCGTGGAGAACCAGACCCGCGTGGCGGAACTGGCCCTGGAACGGGCCAAACGGCTCGTGGAGAGCGGCAAGGACGTCGTGATACTCCTCGACGGTATCACCCGCCTCACCCGCGCCTATAACCTGGCCATGCCGTCCAGCGGCCGCACCCTTTCCGGCGGTATCGATCCCGCCGCCTTGCATCCCGCCAAGAGGTTCTTCGGCGCCGCCCGCAACACCGAGGAAGGCGGCAGCCTGACTATCCTGGCGACCTGCCTCATCGACACCGGCTCCCGCATGGATGACCTCATCTATGAAGAGTTCAAAGGCACCGGCAACATGGAACTCCACCTCGACCGCCGGCTCTCCGAACGGCGTACCTTCCCGGCCATGG
>CAZQQL010000037.1:0-27898 GCA_964595455.1 uncultured Dehalococcoidaceae bacterium | reverse complement strand
CGGCTGAGGAGCTGTCTGGTTTGAGATGTCTAGCTGCATGGGCTTGCCGCATTCCGGGCAGAAGCGGTAACCCTGCGGTACACGTTTATGGCAGGCCGGGCATTCCTCGGTGCCGGCTTTCATGGCCTTGATAACGTTGTGCGCCGAGAAAAGCTCGCCGGAGGGAACGCTTTTTATCCATTTCCCTTCTTCGTAACGGTACCATGCGCCGCTGCCGATGCCGACCGTCCACAGCGTACCGTCCCGGTCGACCAGTATCACGTCCTTCAGTTCTTCCCTGAGTTCGTTGAACGTCAGTTTCTTGGTGTGGAACCCATGGGCCAGTATCCTGATGTATGTCTCGATCTCATCCGGAGTGAAAGGGAATATATTCTGGTATTTCTCTTTTTGTTCGACCATCTCTTTACTGCTGCCGCCTGAAGTGTTTGACCAGCCGCGTGAACTCCTCGAGTTGCTTTGGGTCGTTTTCGTCCGGCATGCTGCCGTGGCGCTCGTAGAACTGCTCCATGGCTTCGTGTCCGGCGCTGTCGTACTGGTAAACGGGAATATTCTCATGGACCCATGTCTTGACGTCCGGTTCTACCCAGTCCCGGATATGTTCCGTGATACCGGAGATATCGCGTGTTGTTCCGCCGCCGCCGCTCCTGGAGTTCAGCAATGATCGCCATTTTTCAAATCGACGCAGCTTGGCGATGCCTTCCGACCCGCCTATTTCGTGCCACTCCCGCTTGATCTGGGTCAGGAATTCCCTGTCACCGGCGCCGAGGGCCGGTGGGATCGGGCTGGCGCTACCGAACGGCGCGTTCTCCCGGATGAACTGGCCTCCTTCCCGGGCTTTGGGGTCGTTTTCCGGCGCCGGGGCGTTACGCAGATGTCTCCAGAACCAGTCCCAGGCGCTTTCACCTTTGTCCGGTTTCATATGGTCCGGCAGGTTTTCAGGGACCTGCACCTGCATTCTCCGGCCCTCCAGGAATTTCTGCCAGAGCCATTCAAGGTCGCCGCCGGCCACCTGGATGCCGTCGCCGGGGTCTTCCGGCGGCGGGATTTCGGCAATTTCAATGGGCGGCAGCAGTTCCGGCGGAAGCTGGTCGGTGGAACGGTCGATATGGACATCCTGGAATTTGGTCGGGTCTTCTGGCGGCTGGTAGTCCTCGAATACCTCATCGTCATAGACAGGTTCATCAAAGGGGGTAATGAGGTCGTCATCCGGCGGCAGGTCGTCTACGGGAAGATTACCGTCCGGGGAGTCCAACTCAGTAGTTCCACTGCTCCCGCCGCTGCCACCGTTGAGGATATGTATCAGGACCGCTGCTCCCAGTGCGGCAGCCGCCGTAGCTCCGCCCGCCGCTGCCGCCGCTTCCGGAGAAGCTCCGCCGCCGCTCACTAATTGCTGGGCTGACTCGTTGTTGGAAATATCGTTGCCGTCGGTCTGATGCCAGACGGCCTCCTGGCCGGTCAAATTGAAGGCTTGCTGACGGTTGATTTCCTGCAGTGTTTGAAGTGTGTCGCCCGAAACGATACCGCCAGCAGTAAAGGTGTTATAACCGCTCGGAGCATGATCATGCATTTCACCGCAAAATGCTTTGATGGGATAACTACTCTGGCCGGGAGGCACGGTGAGTGTTTCTCCTCCGGCGGTCAGCATCGTCTGCACACCGGAATCGTCCGGTATCAATTGCAGCCCGATTGGCACGCGCACAGAATATGTCTGCCCGGTGTTGTTGGAAAATGTGACCGAGATACAGTTACCGTAGTAGCCGCCGGCCCCTTTTACCAGGGTGGCAATACCTGACACGTTGCCGTTCATGACGTCCTGAATTTCATAATCGGCGGCAAATACCGGTCCGGCCAGTCCGAACCAGCACAACGCAACAATGAATAATGCTATGATTACCTTGATTGCCGCGCTTTTCCCCATGCCGTGAGTGTAGCACAAGGAATCGGATTAAGTAAACACTATACCGCCAAGATTTCTGTAAACCGGCTCTCGTTTCATCTATAATGAATGCGCATCTTGTCGGAAAAGGGGTAGCGACATGAAATTAAACGGGAAAATCGCACTTATCACCGGCGCCGGGAGCGGCATCGGGGCGGCCACGGCCAGGCGCTTTGTCGCAGACGGGGCCAAAGTTGTCATGAACGACGTCAACCGAGAGGGTCTGGAAGAAGTCGCCGCGTCTCTCCCGCCCGAATCCGTACGTATCAGCGCCGGTGACATCACCAGGATCGATGATGTCACCGCCATGGTCGGCGCGGCGCTGGACTTCGGCGGCAGGTTGGACATCCTGGTCAACTGCGCCGGCATCGATCCTCCGGACCGCGATCCCGATATCGAAAAAGCCCTGGCGACCTTCCAGCACATTCTCGAAGTCAATCTGACCGGCATCTATCTCGTCATGAAAACGGCCATTCCTCAACTCGTCGCCGCCGGCGGGGGAGCGGTCGTCAACATCGCCTCGCTCTCCGGTCTGCGGTACATTGCCGGGCGGCCCGGCTACACGGCATCCAAGGGCGCCCTCATTTCCCTGACCCAGATGGCGGCTGTTGAATACGGCGAAGCCAATGTGCGCTGCAACGTCATCTGTCCCGGCCCCATCAGGACGCCCCTCTTCATGAACAATAACCGGAAAACGGCGGACCGGCTGGGCAAGGATGTGGAATGGGTCATGGAGAAGTTCTCCGCCTTTTCTCCGATGAAGCGCGTGGGCAGGCCGGAGGAGATCGCCGGCATTTGCGCCTTCCTGGCGAGCGATGATGCTTCGTTCGTAACGGGAAATATCATCACCGCTGACGGCGGAGCTTCAGTCGTCGATGTCGCCGGGCCCGCCATGCGGACCGCGTTCTCCGGCTTGACGCCCGGACAAAAGCCTACGTAACCGCGTAATTTCCTTGTACCTAGGTAAATACGAATTGGCGCAGGTGTTGCTTACTGTTACCATGAAACCGGTGTAGTCATTCGCCTAGCCGGAACCATACTTCTACTTACGTACACCACGGGTATTCCGGACAATGTAACCGGTGCAGGACATGGTATCGCAAAGCAAACGCTGGATCGTACAGGCGGGCAGGCGATTTTCCCGCCAGCCGAAAGCCCTTCAGGTAATCGAAATACTCGCTGCCAGCGTGCCGCTGTTCTTCATCTTCGTTTCCACGGTCCTGAAACTCGCCAATCCCGGCTATGACCTCTGGCAGGACACCATCAGCGAACTCGTCCTCGGACCGCTCGGCGGTATCCAGACCGCTGTTTTCTACCTCGTCGGGGCTTCTATCCTGTTCGTCATTCTCAAGCTTTTTGTCCTGCCGCGTTCCTCCTGGAGGATGCGCATCGGTCTTGGTCTGATAGCGCTGTGCGCTGTCGGGTTCATCATGCTGGGCATCTTCCCCACCGATGTCCCCGGTACCAAAACCATCACCGGAGTGATACATCTCAATACCACCGCGGTCATCATCTTCCTCTTCCCGCTGGCCTGCTTTCTCCTGGCGCCCGGCCTGAAAAAGCTGTTTAAAACCGGTTGGTTGTCTCACATCACCCATGGCGCCGGCATCATGCAGCTTGTACTGGTCGCCATCATGGCGGTGCTCGTTCTCGGCAACCTGGGCTGGGTGGGCATGGTGGAGCGCATGCTCATGGTCAACAGCCTGGGCTGGATGCAGATCATCGCCATCAAGGCCCTCACCGGTTAGCTTGACCTCGCCGCCTACATCGCCATCGGGTGCTGGTACGCCGACGGCGTCGTGTCCGTCTCTCCGGTCACCGGATGCGGGAACGAGTACGGGAAATGGTACCCCGATGGATACGGGAAAAAGGCCGTGGGCGGGTTATCGTAATTCGGCATCGGCAGGAACCCCACCAGCGGCTGGACTTGCCACCCCGACTCGAACCTCGTATAGAACGTGGTGTTCCAGAACAGCTTGCTGAACAGCCAGACGCCGTTTTCCTTGACGAATTCATTCTCGTAATATCCGTGCAGCCAGTACTGCCCCATCGTCCCGCCGAAGGGGAACGTCTCAGCCAGCCAGGTATGCCAGCGTCCTTTGGCGTTCACGCCGTCTTCCGCCACGGTCACTACTCCGCCGATCTGTATGATAGTGGTGCCGCCCCCGGCAAACCCGCGCTGCGGCCGTTTTGCGACCGGCTGGCGGTTCCCGCCGCCCGCGCCCACCTGGTACATCTTGCGCACGCCTTCCTTGCCCAGGAACTGCCCGTGACTCTCGATCTCCACGGAAACCGTGTTCTCGGAAAAAAGGCTCACGATCTTGTCCATCTGGCGCGTATCGAAGTAGTAGCCGTAGATCCGTTCCAGGTCTTCGATGGCCTGGATGTCCTCCAGCCATGTTACCTGCTTTTCCAGTTCTCTGATGTCGATACTGTCGTTCATGGCACTCTCCTTAATCGCCGGTCACGGGATGATTGAACGATGTCGGGACGCGGTAGGGAGAGGGGTAGGGTTCGTAGACGGTCGGCGGTGCGTCCGGCGGGACCGTCTTGTCCGGTCCGTGCTGTCCCACGACCGGCACCTTGAGCCAGCCGTCTTCATACGGCGTCCGGAATGTCAGATGGAAGTGGAGGTCCTTGATTTTCCAGGTGCCGTCTTCCTTGACATAATTGTTCTCGTAGACGCCGTTGATCCAGGTCTGCCGGAGTTCACCGTCGTGGAGGGACGCGATGGGTTTGACCTGCATCCCCATGCCGTACCACCGCCCCCTGGCGACGCTCGCTCCCGGCTCCACGGTCACGACCCCCTGG
Source organism: uncultured Dehalococcoidaceae bacterium (assembly GCA_964595455.1). GTDB lineage: Bacteria > Chloroflexota > Dehalococcoidia > Dehalococcoidales > RBG-16-60-22 > DAOUEG01. The sequence goes on along the minus strand of CAZQQL010000037.1, from coordinate 23,151 downwards.
AGCTGAAAGACGATGTTCATGGTCCCCGGCCGTCGCGGCGTGCCCGGACCGTCCCCGAGCAGGTCGACGTAATACCTGCGGACGCTCTCCTTGCCGATGTAGACCCCGCTGTCCGCCTCCTCGACGGACGGGTTATCGTCCGTAAAAAGGTCCACTATCTTCTGCCATTCTCCGTAGTCCTGGTAGTAGCCGTAAATCTTCTGCAGGTGCTCGATCTTCTTGATGTCATCGAGCCTCTGCACTCTTGCCTGCAGTTCTTCTAACGTGACCATGGTATCTCCTTTCCTGAATTCGCTACAGGTATGGTATGCCCGAGTATATATCAATTTCTCGGTCGCCCTCAAAAATGTTAGAATAGTCCCGGAATCAAGAAAGCGCTGAGGACTGACCGGAACGTGTACCTGATAAACAGTATAATAGCAAGGGCTTCCGCATGATACCCGTCCGCCTTCAGCTCCGTAATTTCATGTGCTACCGGGAGAACGTCCCGCCGCTGGATTTTAACGGCATCCACCTGGCGTGCCTTTGCGGCAATAACGGCAACGGCAAGTCTGCAATAATCGACGCCATAACCTGGGCGCTCTGGGGCAAGGCCCGCGCCGGCAGCATCGACGACCTCATCCACGCGACCGCCCAGGAGATGGAAGTCCAGTTCGATTTCACCGTCTCCGGCGACCTCTACCGTGTTGTCCGCAAGCGCTCCCGCCCAAAGAAGCGGACCGGCGCCGGGCAGTCCTCGCTGGAACTGCAGGTTCGGGCCGGGGAGTCTTTCCGGGCGGTCTCCGGCAACACCATCGATGAGACGCAGAAGAAGATCATCGATACGCTCCACATGGACTACGATACCTTCGTCAACAGCGCCTACCTCCGCCAGGGCCACGCCGACGAGTTCACCCGCCAGCCGCCGGGCAACCGCAAGGACGTCCTCGGGACGATACTCGGCCTGGAAACCTATGATGTCCTGGAAGAGAAAGCCAAACTGAAAGCCCGCCGGCAGGAAAACGAGTGTCTTCAGATTGAGGCGGCTGTCAGGGACATGGCCGCGGAACTCGAACACCGGGCAGAGTACGAGGCCGAATTCACACAGGCGCAGGCGACCCTCGGCGAAGCGGACGGTGTAGTTCAAGACAAGGAAAAAGCCCTGCGGGAACTGCGCCGCCAGCGGGAAGCTCTGGAAAGCCAGAAAGTCCAGCTCGATGCCCTCGTCCGGCAGATGGAAAGCAACCGCAAGCTCATGACGAGCCTGGAGCAGCAGGCCGGGGAGCATAACGACGCCGCCGCCCGGTACCAGACAGTGCTGGACCGCAAAGCGGAAATAGAGATCGGCTATTCCGATTACCAAACGGCGAAGAAGACCGCCGACGATCTCGCTGAGAAGTTCCGGCAGTCGGTGGCGCTGGAGCGCAAGAAGTCCGAACTCGAAAAGCGCATCGACCAGGCCCGCAACGAACTTCTCAAGAAGCAGGCCCTCTACCAGCAGCGCATCGAGGAACTGGAATCCCGCGTCAAGGCCCTGCCGGAACTGCGGCAGAAGCTGGCGCTGGCGGACCGGCAGATGTCCGGCCTGGCGGAGCAGGAGAACGAGCTCAAGGAGAAGGAAACCGTCATCCGGGAGACCCAGCAGGTACTGGGCAGCCTCAATGCTGAGATGGCCCGACTGGAACGGGAGATTGCGGAAGCCGGGGAAAAGCTCGATCTGCTGGCCCGTCACCGGGAAGCCCACACGGACGCCCGCTGCCCGCTCTGCGAATCGGAACTGACCCAGGAAGGCCTGGCGCTCATCGAGTCCAAGTACCGGAAAGAGCAGGCTGACAAGACCGGGCTGCTGGAAAACGCCCGTGCCGATCTTAGCCGGCAGACTGCTGCGCTGCAGCGGTTGAAAACCGAGTGTCTCACACTGGAAAAAACGCTGAAGGAACAGCAGACCAAGCTGCACGGGCAGGTGGGGGCATTGCGCAAGGACATCGAAGAACGGCAGGGCGAGGAGACCAATCTACGCAAGGGCAGGGAATTGATTACCGGCATCGTCGCGCAACTGGAAAAGCAGGACTACGCCGTCACAGAGCAGGAAGAACTTGCCGCCGTCATCCAGCAGACCGCCGTCCTCGGCTACGATGAGGAGAAGCACCGGCAAGCCCAGGAGCAAGTGACGAAGCTCCAAATATGGGAGCAGGAATACCGCAGGCTGGAAGAAGCCGGGCGGCTCATCGTCCAGGAACAGAACGGCGCCGCACGGGCGACCGAGTCTGCCGCCGGGTTGCGGGACAGCCTCCAGCAGGATGAAGAGCGGCAGGCGAAGCTCTCCGTCGACCTCGAAGCGCTGCCGGCCCTGCAGGAACAGGTGGACCGCGCCGAGGCCGAGTACCGGGAACTGTCAGCGAACCGCAGTGCCGCCCAGGAAGCCGTCGGCGGGCTGAAGGCCAGGCTGGAACGCCTCGCGGAACTGGCCGGGCGGCGCAAGGAGAAGGAAAAAGCCTTAGCCGAGGCCTCCAAACAGGTAACCATCTACAAGGAACTCAGCCGCGCCTTCGGGAAGTCCGGCATCCAGGCGTTCCTCATCGATATGGCTATCCCGGAAATCGAATCGGAAGCCAACCGCCTGCTCACGAAGATGACGGACAACCGCATGCACGTCAACTTCGAGACCCAGCAGGAAACGAAGGCCGGAACTGTAAAGGAAACGCTCGATATTTTCATCACGGACGAACTCGGCACCCGCGATTACGAGATGTTCTCCGGCGGCGAGGCGTTCCGCATCAATTTCGCCATACGCATAGCTCTCTCACGCCTGCTGGCCCACCGCGCCGGCGCCCCGATGCCCACGCTCATCATCGATGAAGGCTTCGGCACGCAGGATAGCTCCGGCATGGAAAAGCTCAAGGAAGCCATCAACTCCATCCAGAACGATTTTCAGAAGGTCCTCGTCATCACCCACATGGATGACTTGAAGGATGCTTTCCCCACCCGCATCGAAGTGGTCAAGACCGCGGAAGGGTCCAGCATTACGGTGAGTTAGCGAGAACATATGCTGATTTTTTTCTTTGAAATGCCATTTTAGCGCCTTACTGGTAAAAGGAAACGGCTATTCGAGTTTCTGCAATGCTTCTTCCATGTCGAGGACGCCCTTTTCGGTATTGTTCCATAATGTGATCAAGACGCCATCGCGCAATATTTCTTTCATGAATGTCTGCCGGCTTGTTTCTCTTAGAATTCCATTTTGAACCGACCTTCCGTCCTTCTCCCAGGTTTCGATAATATCAGGGGAAGCGTTCTCAATGGATACATATGTCTCCCAGAGTTGTCCTGGTGAAGAAGAATCATCCGGATTTCCATAGTGAATCAAAACAATATCGGTCATAACGGCTTCAGAAAATAGCGGGTACGTTTTATTGTGTATAATCCTATCCGGAATAAGATCTTGAAATGAATCACCCACGAAAAAAAGACGAAAAGGAGTAAAAGAACGAGCCTTAACGAGGTCCATTTTTTCCACTGCTTTGAATATCGAATTGGTGATTGAATTCTCGAATATATCGGTCCGAGATTCGCTTTTCTTCAATATTTCGAAAACCCTATATTGAGACACGACACTGCCCAGGCAGTGGCCGTCTTGATAATGGGATTCCCTCAGTGGTAAAAATGTTATCGCATCAACAATAGCCTCTATCTTCTCTCCAGAACAACATGTGGCGATTTCCAATTCGATGTATTCTCTACCTTGTATTTCCGACCGCGATTTGATTGACGCTTTGTCCTCATCCAATAGCCTTTTATTACCAAATATAGTCTTGTACGACAACTAAACTATCGTCTTCCGAATCAAGCTCAATATATTTGGTAGTGAAACCTGGTAACTCAGGGCTTCCAGGGGTGTAAACATACTTCACATTATCCTTCACAAGGATTTCACTGGTTTTTTGGCCCGATTCATTCGTGATAATCAGGCGTGATTGTTTATCGTACAAATCGATCCACAACTCTAGTGTTTCTGTATATGGTTCCGGAGATTCTTGTGTTTTCGTGACTACCGAATGCAAGACCTCATCTTGTGCAGGATATAAAGCAATTTTGATGTTTCTGAGGTTTTTGACAGAGTATGACAAAGCGGCAGAATTCTCAGATGACGAAGATACAGAATAGGAAATAATTGCGGTTGAAATGAATACCACGATGACGAACAATGCAAAGATTGACCATCTAGTATTTTTCTTCATTTTTCTCACTCTTTCCTACAATTCGATATATTGCCAATAGCCATCCACAAATACATCGGTGATACCATTGCAATTGCTGATGGTAATAACGTATGGTGTATCATAAAGACTTTTCCAAACTAGATGCCCGCCATTGGAGAAACAACTCGCGATGTAATCTCGTATAGTATTGAAATCGACAGCTTTATGGGGTAGGCAATCATCATGATGTACGCTCGCTAGAGTATAATATCCCCAAAAATAGTATTGTTCAACATATTCAAATCTGATGTGATCTCTTGGTGAACTAAATAAACCAGCCGTTTCTCTGTCTGCATCCTGTGGGGTGCAATAACCATGATCTGTAAAATACATTGTAGCATCGCCATAGTCTGACCAGCCTACATGAGATGAAAATTCACTAAGTGTATTTGCTAGTGTGCCGTTGCTATAAAACATTATATGAACTGGGTCAGATGGATTGTCACAATCGGAATTATTGAGCCTATGGCCGAAGTTAAGATCGGCTAAGGCTGGCGAACTACTGAACAAACATATTATTAAAACTACTCCAATGATCGCTCCCTTTATTTCCATATTCAGAGTCCTCCATTTAGTAATTTATTATTTCCTGATTGTTTAAAAAATGCTCATGTACCATATTGATATTACTAATCTATGATAATATACTAATTCTGTAAAGGGCCTATGGGCCCAAATGTATATATAGTGTCATAGTAGCTGGATATGATTACGATATATGTTATTGAGGACAACTTATGTACGCGAAAAGGGCTGTGTTATTGTTTGAATACGCAAACAGGATTACTCGTGGTAGGAGAAGCTTCGTCTTGGAACATGGCTAGGGATTATCTTAAAAGTAATAGACCCGACATAATTTTATTGGATGGGTGTCTACATGATGTAGAAATGAATGAATCCATCAGATTGATACTGTTGAACCAAGCTAATGCTAGAGTGTTGGTATTAGCAAATGACTTGGCACTAAAAATGCAATTTCAAGCTTTACGAGCGGGCGCGAAGGGCTACCTTGTTCATGGATACTTCTCTCTAGAGGAATTGATACAAACCATTAGAGAAATCATGGCAGTTATGAAAATCTTGAAGCCCTCGATTGATCCAACTCTCTTCAAGAATGCGGGAAAAGATAAAACAGAGATGGACATTGCCCGAGACATTTCCGTGACAACTTCTCGTGAAAATGAAATACTTGGATTAGTTGCTAATGGGAGGAGTAATAAAGAAATCGCGAAAATATTGAATGTCGAAGAAAAAACCGTTAAAAATCACATCAACAGAATTTATTCAAAATTGCTTATAAAAAATCGATATGAAGCAATTAAATTTATGTTATAAAAAAATCATACCCACTAATTTGATCAGGTGTACCACTCGTATTATAGCTCAGAAGCACCTCTTACAGCCCCAAATCTTCCGCTATCCCCTTCATCGCTTCCAGCCCGAGCGCCACGAACTCCTCCCGCGTCATCCCTATCTCGGAACAGCGGTCGATGTTGTCCCGGCTGGCCCCGGCGGCAAATCTTGTTTCCTTGAATCGCTTGGTGACAGACTTCGTCTCGACGCTCTCCAGTTTCTTGTCCGGCCTCACCAGTGCCACGGCGGTGATCAGGCCGGTCAGGGGATCGGTACAGAAGAGGGACTTCTCCATCATAGTTTCCGGCTTTACGCCGTGGGCTTCATTATGGACGAGGATGGCATTCGCTATGGCCGGGCTTGCCCCGAGTTCCCGCACCAGGTCCGCGCCGAGCTTGCTGTGCGCACTCATATCGCCGTTGGTCAGTTCCACGTCGATGTCATGCAGTAGGCCGGCCAGCCCCCATTCTTCCTCGTCCTCCCCGAAGCGCTTTGCCAGCGCCCGCATGATGGCTTCCGTAGCCAGCATGTGCCTGATGAGATTGAGGTTCCTGACGTTTTCCTGGATGGATTCCAGCGCTTCTTCACGGTCCATGGCGGTACCTCCACAGGTACTATAACCCATGAGACCGGGCGGTTCAAGAAAACGCGGTGGGCTAGAGGCTGAGCTTGCTTTCCGGGATGGGGTTTCTGAGGAGAACGTTGTAGTTGCCGAGGAATGATTTGAAGAGATGGGTATAGCGGATGTGCGATACCGGCACCAGGAACAGTGTTTCCGGGTGGTCCGGTTTACCGCCGACGCCTATCGCCGCAAACACCGGGATAGTCTCGTTGATCTTCTGGTACCGGGGAAGCTGGTACTGCCTGCACCATTCGATGGCGTTGTTGTAGTAGCTGGAGCTGAACTTGGCCTCGACGTAGAAGAGCTTCTGTGAGTTCCTGGCCCTGAAGAGGAAATCCGGATTGCTGCTGCTATAAACGTAGTCGTCATGGTTGGTGGAATAGCTGTGGGTCTTTTGCATCAGGTCGTAGTGGGAAGCGGGGAACAGGTGCTTTCTCACATAAGCTTCAAAGAGGTCGCCTTTGACATACGTTTCCGGCTTATAGAATTCATCCCGGGCGGCCTTGATAACTCGTTCCAGAACACCCATACCGGCCCTCCGTGCGAGGTATCTCTCTCTTCAATCTACAGGCAGCCGGTTCCGGAACGCAATGGGAAGTTGGTACCGGTTTGCCATCGGGAGCTTCCCGGTTTTCCTGATGACCAAGTTATCAAACCTGCTTCAAATAGGTGTCGACGAACTTGCGAGGAGTGACTATTTCGAGGCCCCTGAATCCGGTCAACTTTAAGAGATGTTTATCGCCGCTGATTATTGTTCTGGTATCACTGCACAACGCGCAGGCAATGAATTTGTCATCGTCAGGGTCTTCACAGACTTGAGAGTGAAACGGTACCGCTTGGACTTCTACTGATTTTGTAGCGATCAGGGGCAGGACAAAGCTAACATCTAAACCGGCGTACTCTTGTGCAAGTGCTTCTGCTACCCGGTTATATTCGTCGATTATCTCGGGACAAACAACCAGTTGTAGTTCATCGTCGCGCCACGCTTTGAGAATCCGTGCAGGCGGGCTGGAGAAGAAAATCCCGGACATCAGGACATTGGTATCGACGACGACCTTCACGTACTCCGCCGGGTTTTCCTTATGGCTTTCTTGATATCCGCCCTGGTCAGTCCGGCGGCTTTAGCTTCCCGGTGCGCCTTTTTTATCAGTTCGTCAAAATCATCTATGGAAATATCCGGAATGGCCTTGAGGAGGACGACATCCTTTTCACCCATCACCAGGAACTTGTCACCGGCTTTCAGCCCGAGTTGTTTACGTATCTCTTCAGGTATAACGATTTGCCCTTTGGAAGACATTTTCGTAGTTTCTATTGCACCCATAATCTCTTGTCCATAATGTCTTACTGGTAAGATTATACTGTCTTTTTTCAGCGCTGGCAATAAGATGGTTCAAGGTTGTTGCCTTTTTAACGTAAGTAATGTATCGTGTCTTGTACGTGGCGGGAAGGACCTAGATGAAAGCATCTATCTGCGTGGATATGAATGGTTGCCCCAATCGCTGCCGGCACTGGTGGCTCGGTCATGGAACGAACAAGCGGCTTGATATCGACGATTTTCTATGGGTCTGCCGGCAATTCTCTGGATTCTGCCGGGACGGTCGTCCATACCTTGAGGAAATGAAATATGAAACATGGTTCCGTGAGCCGGACTACGGCGAAAACTACCGTGATCTATGGGAACTTGAAGTCACTCTGAATAAAAGCGCAAGACGTCATGAACTCGTCAGTGTCTGGCGGCTGGTTCGTGATGCAAGCTACGGTCCCTGGCTGAAGGAAATCGGCCTGGAGACTGCTCAACTGACCTTCTTTGGTACCGAAAAGAACACCGATTTCTTCTCCGGCCGCAAGGAGGCCTATCATGACCTGTTGAAAGCTATCGACGTCTTACTTGAAAACCGCATCGCGCCCCGGATTCAGCTTTTTCCCTTCCGTACCACGGTTGATGATTTCTCCGGTCTTGAACGCATTTTCATCGAGAGAAAGCTTGAAGACAGGACCCGGGAATTAGGGGAGGAATTCATCGTCTTCGTCAATACCCCGACGCCGCTAGGGAGAGGTTACGACCTGGAAGATGTGCTTTTGACGCACCATGGCTTGCTCCGGTTGCCGGTTCGTTTTCTGGAAAGCACACTCCGGCATTACAAAGTGGATGACTTGGGGAAAGTGTTCAGGACGGAAGGAGATTGGCTGGATGCTATGGTAGACGATGACAGACCGATGGCTGACGTTCCGAAATCGATTTACTTTATGGTGACGCCGACTTTCGATGTCTATCCGAATGAAGGTGAGCTTGCGCCCTGGTGGTACCTGGGGAATCTGAAACGGGACGGGGTTCAATATGTTGTCGATGGCTTTGAAAAAAGAAAACCGCCGGGCCTGTCCCTGAACAGGGAAATGCCAGTTAGTAAACTCGCCCGGAAATATGGGAGAAATCAGCAAGAAGTCCTGTGGTCGAGGACCGACCTCGTCCACAGGTGGATACGCCTTGAAGCCATGAACTCAATTTCTTGATCTACTTTCGTTTCTTGCGCTAGTTTGAATTAGCCATATTGAAGAAGCTCTGGATCAGGACGAGCGCGGAAATGACACCGATGGCCAGGGAAAGGTCCGCTCCATTGATCAACTGGACCGAAGACGTGACGACGATATCGCTAAGAAAAGCGACCGCGATCCCACCCAATCCGGCGGCTATCAACACGATGTTAAATAACACTTTCATCGCTATTACCCCCTGTATTAATCTAACCTTTTACCACAATTAGCTCAATCCCCGTTTTGTCACGGGCTTCAAACGCCGAAGGTCACAGGGACGTTCGGAGAGGGTACGGACGGATGTCCGGGCATAGTACCTTGATTATGCTTGCCATGCCACATACAATAGGAATAGACACAGCAGGGAATAGGTACGATGTTTGAAGTATTAACGGAAAAACTGAACAACGTCTTCAAGTTCCTCGGCAACCGGGGAAAACTGACGGAAAAAGATATCGACGAAGCTATGCGGGAGGTGCGTCTCGCTCTCCTCGAAGCGGACGTCAACTTTAAAGTTGTCAAGGAGTTTATCGCCAGGGTCAAGGAACGGTCCCTCGGCTCGGAGGTCATGGAAAGCCTGACCCCGGCCCAGCACATCGTCAAGATCGTCAACGAGGAACTCACCAGGATACTCGGCGAGGGCGAAAGCTCCAAGCTTATCAGCGCCTCCCAGCCGCCTGCGGTTATCATGATGGTCGGTCTCCAGGGCAGCGGTAAAACGACGACCGCCGCCAAGCTGGCGCTCCTTCTCAAGCACGGCGGACAAAAGCCGCTCCTCGTGGCGGCGGACAACCGGCGTCCCGCCGCCATAGAACAGCTCGTCACACTCGGAAAACAGCTCGACGTGCCCGTCTGGGCGGAAGACCCGAAGACGAAAGCCTGGGACATCGCCGGCCACGCCATGGGCCAGGCCCGGAAGATAGCCGCTACCCACGTCATCGTCGATACCGCCGGCCGCCTCCACATCGATGAAGAACTCATGGCGGAACTTGAGCAGGTCAAGAAGGTCCTCAAACCGCACGAGGTATTACTGGTGGTGGATGCGATGACCGGTCAGGAAGCCGTACGCGTGGCGGAAGAGTTCCATGCCAAGGTGGACGTTACCGGCCTCGTCATGACCAAGATGGACGGCGACGCCCGCGGCGGCGCGGCCCTTTCCATCCGCTGGGTCAGCGGCGTGCCGGTCAAGTTCATCGGCATGGGTGAAAAAGTCGATGCCCTGGAACCGTTCTATCCGGACCGGCTGGCTTCCCGCATACTCGGTATGGGCGATATGCTGACTTTCATCGAGAAGGCGGAAAAGACCCTTGACGCCAAGAAGGCGATGGAACTCCAGAAAAAGGTCAAGAACGCCACGTTCGACCTGGAGGACTTCCTCGACCAGTTGAAGCAGATCCGCAAGATGGGCCCCATCGGCCAGCTCGCGGAGATGATACCCGGCATGGGCCGGCTTGCCAGCAAACTTCCGGACGGCGTCCAGGAAGACAACATGAAAAAGGTGGAAGCCATCATCCTCTCCATGACGCCGCAGGAACGCCAGAACCCCAACATCATCGGAGGCAGCCGCCGCAAGCGCATCGCCGCCGGCAGCGGTACCAAAACGCATGACGTGAACCAGCTCCTCAACCAGTTCAGCCAGGTCCAGAAGCTGATGAAGATGGGGGCCAAGGGCAAGTTCCCCAAGAACATGATGGGGATGTTAGGGTAAGAACTCAAGTCAAAAGTCAAAGGTCAGAAGTCAAAGGTCGCCCCGCCTTGGTGTATTCTATTCAGTAACCCAGGGTGTGGCGGCGAGACTGTACCATTATCCCTATCAGTTGTATGTAAGGTCAGTACTTGTCTCCAGTTCCAAAAATCCGCCTTGACACAACCCGGCTTTCCGGTCTATTGTAAGTCAAACGTTTCCTCCGAACCGGAAAGGAGAAGTAGATACCATGAGCAGCAAGCGATTATTCACCAATGCAGAACTCAAGGAAATGGGCCGGCGTACCTTGGATGTGCTCAAGGACGCCATCGATGCCGGGGAAAAGGAAAGGGCCAAGGAACTCGCCGAGCGGATGTATGACGAGTTCAAGCACCTCCATGACGGTTATTTCACCTGGGTGACGGGTCTGCAGACCTATATCTACGATAAACTGGGTGTGGACGCCCTGGAAGAAGCCGAGCGGCAGGCCCATACCATCGAATCAAAGGTTGCCTGGAGTACGTCCGGCGAAAAGCCTGATTTCCGCACCGCAGTGGTAGGGATGATCATGGGGCTCCACGGGCATCTCCAGCCCATCGAGATCACCGAGGACGACGAAAAGGTCTGCATCATTATGAAGCCCTGCGGCTCCGGTAAACGCCTGATACAGATGGGCGGCTATGAAAAAGGCCTCGGCAAGGTCAGAGAAGCGCATAACATAACATGGCAGGAAAAGGACTTTCCGCTCTACTGCGTCCACTGCCCGGTCATGGAAATGCTGGACATCGAGAAGACCGGGGACTTCTCCTTCTGTCATTTCATTTCCGACCCCATCGGTAGGGAAGACTGCCAGTTCGTCTTCTACAAGGACCCGGCCAACATCCCGGAAGAGTTCTACACCCGTATCGGCAAGAAGAAGCCGGTCCGAAAATAATCCGGGTATTGCCGCGACGCCTGTCTTTTCAACCGGGATGGCCTGGTAAAAAGGGAGGGCTCGAGTGTATAGAAAAGCCGGCCTGCGTTAGCGGGCCGGCTTTTATTGTGCCTTGAACGATGCTTCAAGGTTGGTTCATCGGTTCGGTTGTCGCGTTGGTGGCTGTTGACTGGGCGCCTCCGCCATCTTCAGAGGGGATCGGGATAACGATGGCTACCACTACCGGGGGCGCCAGGGGATTGCCTTCAGGATCGACTAACTGGACTGCGAAGACATGGTATCCGGGAGAGACATCTTCAAAGGTAAAGCTGGGTTCGATGCTCGGGAAACCCTGTAGAAGGTCCGGTGTCGTCGTGGTGGTGGTCGGTGTGGCGGTCATGGTCGGCGTCGGCGTCATGGTTGGGGTTTCGGTTTCGGTCGGTGTAGCGGTCATGGTCGGTGTGGCTGTCATGGTTGGGGTTTCGGTTTCGGTCGGTGTGGCCGTCATGGTGGGAGTGGCCGTCATGGTGGGTGTTTCGATTTCGGTCGGCGTCGCTGTCATGGTCGGGGTTTCCGTCCCGGTCGGTGTAGCCGTCCCGGTCGGTGTGGCGGTTTGTGTCGGCAGGCCTTCCGGTACGATGACCGCATCGATGATGTGGATGATGCCGTTGGAGGCCATGATATCGGTCTCGATAAGGCTGGCGCCGCCGATGGTCACGTCCTCAACCGAGACATCGAGGGAGCCTCCGGATAGTGACGGCAGCGTGGTCAGCAGCGTGACATCCGCCGCTGTCAGTATATCAGATACTACGTGGTTAAGGAGCAGTTGCTCGAGTCCGGCTTCGCTCAGGCTGTCCAGCAGTCCTTCCGGTACGGCTTCGAAGGCTTCATCGGTGGGCGCAAAGAGCGTGTAGGGCCCGTCTCCTTCCAGCGTATCGGTCAAGCCCGCCTGCTCGATGGCATCGAGGAGCATGGTGAACCTGCCGTCATCTTCGAGGACGGTTATGATGGTATCGCCGTCGGTCGGGGTTGCGGTCTCCGTGCCAATCTGGGCGTCGTATTTCACCTTGACGAGCGAGCCGGCATCGGGATTCGCGGACATGTTTCCAGTCTCGGTCTCGGTGGGCGTGGCCGCTTCGGGCGGTATGAGGACTGCATCGATGACATGGATGAGCCCATTGGATGCCGTGATGTCGGATTCGATTACCTCGGCGCCGTCGTTGAGCGTGATCGTATCGTCTTCAACGGTTACGGTAATTATCTGTCCGCTGAGCGTTGGGCGAATGCCGATCGCGCCCAGGGCTTCGGCGTCGACTTCATCTATTAGGACATGATAGAGGAGAATATCTTCGAGTTCCTGTTCTGAGAGGCCTTCCAGCGTGCCTTCAGGTAGTTCGTCAAAGGCATCGTCCGTGGGGGCGAGAAGCGTGAAGGGTCCCTCCTCAAGTTCATCGGTGAGGCCGGCCTGTTCAATGGCGCCGAGAAGCGTGGTGAACCGGCCGTCAGCCTCGAGGACATCCAGTATGTTCTCCCCGGTAGCCGTTGTTTCGGTCGCGGTCGGACTCGCCGTTTCGGTTTCCGTGACCGTTGCGGTCGCTGTTTCAGTCTCGGTCGTTGTGGTGGCTGTTGCGGTCGGCGTCCCGGTCTCGGTAGCGGTCGTAGTCTCTGTGGTAGCAGTCGCCGTCTCGGTGGGAGTGGCGGTCTCGGTCTCAGTCGTTACCGTGGTCGTTTGCGTCGGCGTCGCGGTCTCAGTGGGAGTCGCTGTTGCTGTGGCGGTCGGCGTTGCTTCCGGCGGTATGAGGACCATGTCGATGGCGTGGATGACGCCGTTGGACGCCATGATGTCGGGATCGATGACCTCAGCATCGTTCACCATGACGGTCCCGTCTTCAGTGTCGATATTCAACGTCTCCCCACCGAAGAGCGAAGGTAGACAGAAGTATGACTCCAGGTCGGCGGCGGTGTAAGCAAGCCCGACGACATGGTAGAGAAGGATATTGCCAAGCTCCTCTTCGGAAAGCCCTTCCAGCGTGCCTTCCGGCAGTTCGTTGAAGGCATCATCCGTCGGGGCAAAGAGCGTGTAAGGCCCTTCCTGTTCCAGCGCATCGGTGAGGCCGGCCTGTTCGAGGGCGCCAAGGAGCGTGGTAAACCGGCCGTCAGCCTCGAGCACTTCGATTATCGTCCCGGCGGCAGTGGGGGTAGTCGGAGTGGCCGTCATGGTGGGAGTGGCCGTCATGGTTGGGGTTGCCGTCATGGTTGGGGTCTCGGTTTCCGTAGTGGTGGTCGCAGTTGTTGTGGGTGTTTCCGTTTCGGTAGTCGTTGTCGTGGTGGTAGTCGTAGTCTCGGTCGTTGTCGTGGTCGTGGTTGGCGTCGCTGTCATGGTAGGTGTGGCCGTCATAGTTGGCGTAGCGGTCATGGTCGGTGTGGCTGTCATGGTTGGTGTAGCGGTCATGGTTGGGGTCGTCGTCGGAGTTACCGGAATCGTCGGTGTTTCCATGGCTCCGGGCGGGACCGTATCCATATAATACACAAAGTAACCGTCACCGGTCCCGGCGCCGTCTTCGATGCTGTCAACGACATCGAAGTTGGAGACCTCCAGGTTAAGCTGGACGTCATAACCCTGCCCCGTATCGATGACATCCGCCGTCAGCGAATCGATCCTCGGAGCGTTCGGGCCTCCGGTGATAGTACAGCCGGAAACTGCGAGCACGAGCGCCAGCACCGCGATTACAGTTATCAGTAGCTTTCTCATTCTTACCTCCCTGATGTCTGGATATGAATTATGCCCTCCGTTGAAGTCATCCCATGGAAAAGCCTTCCTTTCCGGGCGCGACGAAGCCCTTTATTGAAGGAACAGGGAGGAGCGTGATACCGGCTTTTCATCGGACCGGGTCCGGACCCGGGACCGGCGCCGGGCCGGTGCGATGGACGACTCATGGCAAACGGTGTACAAGCAGTTTGAGCTATATTCGAGCATAACCGGGAAATCCCTGTTCTGCGTTATATTCAGTCTGACAGCGACACCCATCCCTGTCCCTTCAGTGACCATTGTAGGTCGGCGTTACCTCCAGAGGTATTGGAGGGCGCACGTGAATGGATTTATTGATTTACGGAAATAGCGCCCTGAAAGACCACTCTATCCTCATCTGGTAAACGAATGAATTAACTCTTTTTAGACGTAACCAGAAAAACCAAACTACGTCCCCGGCGTTTATGTATTCAGTGAGTGAGATTGAGAGCGCTCCATAAAGCCATAAGCTATTGAAATCACCAGCCGGAACTTCAGATGCGAAATGAAAACACCAAGTTAAACGGGCTCAGGAGCAGGCATTTTCGGTAAATCCGATTAGGTGAATACAATAGACAGGAGAGATGACAGTGCAGGGAAGTGGATGGAGTCCATCCCGGCAAAAGCCGGGATCCAGTGACCATGCCCAGGAAAAACTATGACTGGATCCCGTTTTACAACGGGATGGACTCTCCAAAGACCTCAGGCCAGGGCAGGAATGGAGCAAGAAAAAGGCGGGCCGAATGACCCGCCTTCAAGTTTTCACCTCAACAACTACCTACTCCAGGTAGTCCTTCAGTTTCCGGCTCCGGCTTGGGTGCCGCAGCTTACGCAAAGCCTTGGCCTCGATCTGCCGTATGCGTTCGCGGGTGACGTTGAACTCCACGCCTACCTCTTCCAGCGTCCGGCTCCGGCCGTCTTCAAGCCCGAACCTCAACTGCAGTACCCGCTGCTCACGGGGGGTCAGCGTCCCGAGCACGTCCTCTATCTGCTCCTTAAGCAGCTGCTTGGAAGCGATGTCCACCGGCGGCAGGGCGTTGCGGTCTTCGATGGAGTTGCCCAGCGGACTGTCCTCTTCCTCGCCGATGGGCGATTCCAGAGAAATGGGCAACTGCGAGACCTTGACGATCTCCCTCACCTTGTCCGAGGATACTTCCATCTCCTTGGCAATTTCTCTTGACGTAGGCTCACGTCCGTACTCCTGGGCCAGCCGGCGGCTGATGCGGAGGAGCCGATTAATGGTTTCCACCATATGCACGGGAATGCGGATGGTACGGGCCTGGTCCGCGATGGCCCGGGTCAGCGCCTGCCGTATCCACCAGGTGGCGTAGGTGCTGAATTTGTAGCCCTTGCGGTAGTCGAACTTCTCCACTGCTCTCATCAGGCCGATGTTCCCTTCCTGGATGAGGTCGAGGAGGGACATGCCGCGCCCGATGTGCTTCTTGGCTACACTCACCACCAGGCGCAGGTTGGCCTCGATGAGGTGCCGTTCCGCCTTCTTGCCTTCGCGGACGGCGTCATTGAAATACTTGTTCAACTGGTGCTCGTGGTCGCGCAGGGTGTTGATGAAGTTCTCATCCGTGGACAGCGTTTCGGCGTCCGCGTAGAACATGTCTTTCTGGATGATGTTGGAAAAGGCGTTCGGGATAAGCCGGCTCGCCAGGGAAAGACTGACGATCATCTCTTCTATGTCCGAGACCTGGATGTCCAGCTTCGCGCCGATATCATGGACGATCTGGGGATCGATGGAATTGTCCAGCACTTCCTTCATTTTTTCTTCGTAAATGCTGGCCAGACCGCCTTCCACCTGGTTGATGCCGAATTTTTCCTGGAGTTCACGGATCAGCGGCATGGACTTGCCGAGGTTCCTCATTATCATCAGGATGATATCGATAGAGGACGGCTGCCGGCCGTACTCGGCGGCGTATTCCTGGCGGATGCCGTTGATGTACTTGCTCTCTTCCATCTGCCGGGCAAGGTTCTTCTCGTCCTCGGCGGTCAGCAGATGCACACGGCCGATTTCATGGAGATAGATGCGGACGGGATCGTCGGTGATGTCCTGCTCGGCGATGTCCTCGGTGGCCAGCTCGAGGTCGAACTCCTCTTCGGCTTCCGCCTCTACCTTGGAGGGATCGAAAGCCTTGGCCTTGAGCCAGGGGTCCTCTTCCTCGGTCGGTTCTTCTTCCATTTCGTCAGCGGCGGGCATCGGCCCGTCGTCTTTTTCCATGGCCTTTCGTACGACGTCTTCCTGCTCTTCCGTCACGCTCTTCTCACCCTTTTTCACTTTTTTCTCTTCGGCCATTATTGCCTATCTCCTCGAACTGCTTCGTTTATGGTTTCTTTCCGCGTTAAATATCTGGTCTTTGTATGATATGTTTTCCTCCGGGATGGTCGGATCGTTGCCTGGCATGCCCGTAGACGATTGACGAGCGAAAAGTGTTTTATAATACTGTTTTTTTAAACGCAAAATGCAGTCTGCCAACTTGTCCTCGGCGCCTGATTTGGTGGCGGGTAACTCTCTCCCGCCGATGGCGTCTATATGTTCATGGAGCGCCGGTTCCAGCGTGTCCTTGAGCACGGTCATCGCGGCCGGGTAGGGATCGTTGATCTGCCGGACGGCCCGCAGTATTTCACGGTTGGCGCTGCTGGTGAAGTACGCTTCGGGCGGGATGTCATCATTGCTTCTCAGCGATTCGTTCCTGAAGAGAAGGGCCAGGAAATACTCTTCCAGCGCGCTGCCGACTGATTTCACCGCGGTGACGGCTGGTTTTACCGGCGTTTTCGGTTTTCTGCGGCTGGTGATGGTCTGCGGTCCCATCTCAGCCGCAAGTGAGGACACCGGAACATCGAGCAGGCGTGCCAGGTGCTGGAGATAGTGCGACTGCCGCACACGGTCTTTCATGTTCCGCAGCACCGGCACCAGCCGTCGCGCGGCCTTCGACTTGTCCCCGGCCGTCGTCAGGTCGAGGCCTTTTACCGTGGTGTCGATGAGGAAATCGAGCAGCGGCACGGACACTTTCACGAGGCCGGTCCAGGCATTCGCATCTTCCCGGATGACGTCGTCCGGGTCCTTGCCATCCGGCAGCACCACCACGCGTATCTCGGCATCGAGGGTGTTCTCGTGTCCCACGGTCCGCAGCATGGCTTCCTGGCCGGCGGCGTCCGCGTCCATAGCCAGGACCAGGTTGTGGCTCAGTTTCTTCAGAATGTTCACCTGCGTTTCCGTGATGGCCGTTCCCATGGCGGCTACGGTGTTCTTCACGCCATTCTGATGGGCGGTGATGACATCCATATAGCCTTCCATGATGATCGCCTGGTCCAGCTTGCGTATCTCCGGAGAAGCCCGGTCTATGGCGAAAAGCGTGCCGCTCTTGTCGAAGGTCGGCGTCTGCGGTGAATTGACGTACTTGGGCAGGGAGTCATCCAGTACCCGCGCCCCGAAGCCGGTCACCCTGCCGCGCTTCTCACGTATCGGGATCATCAGCTTGCCCCGGAAGCGGTCGGTCGTCCGCCCGTCCTCGTTCTGGTAGAGCAGGCCGGCGGTCACCAGTTCCTTCGCCTCGTAACCTTTTTCTCTCAAATATTGTTTCAGGGCTTCCCACGCGTCCAGGCTGTACCCGAACTGGAAATCCGTCACCGTCTGGCCGGTGTAGCCCCGTTTCTTGACATAATCACGAGCCTTCTGCGCAGCGGGTGAGTTCAGCAGGTTATTGTGAAAGTACACGGCGGCGGCGTCGTTGATCTGGTAGTACCGCTCTTTCTCGTCCTTCTCTCCGGTGTCTCGCGTGTAAGAGGGCAGGGTGACGCCCGCCCGGTCCGCCAGCATCCGCAACGCGTCCCCGAAGTCCATGTTCTCCTTCTTCATGACAAAGGAGATGACATCTCCACCGGTGTTGCACGCGCCGAAGCAATGCCAGCTCTGCTGTTCCGGGTAGACGAAGAACGAGGGGTGGGTCTCATTATGGAACGGGCAGGGAGCTGAAAAATTGCGCCCGGACTTCTTCAGCGTGACGTATTGTCCCACTATCTCAACGATGTCCGTCTTCTGCTTGACTTCTTCGATGGCGCTCATATCACGCTTGGATATTGGATAGAAGTAATTATACTACTTTTCACAGGTTCACATACCATAGGTATAACGCATTTTCTGGGAAAAAGCGAGCATCCCCCGCAGCTAGACCATGCGGATTTTTACGCCGCGGTCATGCAGGTATTGTTTCAGTTCATGCACCGTGTACTCGCCGTAGTGGACGATGGAGGCGATGAGCGCGGCGTCGGCGTGGCCCTCGGTCAGGGCGTCGTACATGTGCTCCGGCTTGCCGGCGCCCCCGGAAGCGATGACCGGAATGCCGACGGCGTCGGCGATGGTCCGTGTCAGATTGAGTTCGTAGCCGTCCTTGGTGCCATCCGCGTCGATGGAGTTGATAACCAGTTCCCCCGCGCCGAGTTCTTCCCCGGTCTTCGCCCACCACAGAGCGTCGATGCCGGTGGGTGTAATTCCTCCATTGACGACGATTTCATAACCGGAGGGGATGACCTCCGATGCCGGCGTACGGCGGATGTCCATGGAAAGGATGGTGCTCTGGGCGCCGATGGCCCGCGATATCTCCGAGATAAGCTCCTTGCGTTTTACGGCCGCAGTGTTGACGTTCACTTTTTCCGCCCCGGCGTTGCGGAGTCGGGTCGCGTCCTCTACGGATCGTATCCCGCCGCCAACTGAGAAGGGAATGAAGACTTGCCTGGCCACAGCTTCGACGAACTGTATCATGATATCACGTTCTTCACGGGAAGCGGTGATATCGTAAAAGACGAGTTCGTCCACGCCATCTTCGTAGTACTGGCGGGCTTTCAAAATGGGGTCCCCGATGTCCTTCGTTTCCATGAACCTGATGCTCTTGGCAAGCTTTCCGGCGCGGACATCGAGGCAAACGATCACTCTCTTGCTCAGCATATGCTCTTATCATTATACCCCAAATTCCGCTGTTTGTGGGGAGGTTTTGTGGATTCAACGTGCCGGAGCCCCAGAACTGCCGCTCAAACCGGTTCTCAACTGCTTCTGCCACACTAGTAAAAATCAAGTTACCATAACAAAAAAACCAAGCCAGCCCCCAATTTCGCTGGGTGAAAAAGTGGTTAACTTGATTTGACCGGGGCGGAGCCGCTCCGGAAAACGCCGTGGTCGATACGGCGCCGTGAATATGAGAGAGGAGCAGCCATCTTCATGGAAAGGAGGGCCGTTCATGTCTAAGATACTAGTCAGTCTCATGACCATTGTGCTTGTCGGGGCGCTGATCGGCGGAGGAGTTTACGCCGCATTCAGCGATACCGAATCTACCGTCAACAACACCTTTACCGCCGGGACCCTGGACCTGACCGTCGGTGCTGCCGATCCCACCACCGAGTCCATCTCAGTTGCCAACATCAAACCCGGTGACACGGGAAACGCCGCAACCTGGCCGGTGAACAATACGGGATCGATCGGCGGCAGCCTGACCGTCACCATCGGCGCTATCACGAACAACGAGAACAACCTGACCGAGCCTGAAAGCTCTGCCGGGGATGCTACCGGCGGCGCCGCGGAAGGGGAACTGGGCGCATTCCTCCAGGTGGCAATTTGGCTCGACGTCGATGAAAGCGGGACCTGGAATGCCGGGGACATCGCTCTCGAATCGGACGGCGGTATGCTGACCTGCACCGGCGCCGAAGCCTTGCCGTACGATTACCTGGACGCCTTTGACAGCGACAGCTACGCGGACGTTATCGCCATGGCCGCCGATGATTCCGGGGCTGAAGGCGATGATGAGTTCGAGTTCATCGTGGACTATGATTTCCCAGACCACGCCAACGATGACCGCACCCAGGACGACAGCGCTGTCTTCACCGTGACTTTCGTTCTTGATCAGGCGTAACCATGCGCTTGACTGTCAGCCTGAAAAAACCGGCGACCGTGAATCTCGCCGGAGGTATTGCATGCTGAAGCTTGCCAGGATGCTCGGCGCCGGTATGCTCATCCTGCTCATGGGCATCGTCGTGCTCATGTTCCTGGCGCCCCGTTTCGGCTGGCGCGTCGATGCCGTCCTCTCCGGCAGCATGGAACCTTACCTGCGTTCCGGAGGGATCGCCGTCACCCGCCCGGTGTTTCCATCGGATATCCGTTCCGGTGATATCATCACGTTCTACTCGCCCCTGACCGGGGAACTCACCAGCCACCGGGTCATTGAAGCGATCAGCGGTGGCCGCGAGGTCGTCCGGACGAAAGGGGACGCCAATGAAGACCCTGACCCGTATCGCGTCCCGGCGGGCAATATCGTGGGCCGGGTCTGTTTCCGTGTTCCTTACATCGGGTACGCCGCCATGTTCGTCAAAACGCCGCTCGGACTGGTGGTCACGCTCGTTGTTCCCGGCCTGACGGTCATCATTAATGAGATGGTGAGTATCTGGAAGGCGATGAGCGAGATAGAAAAACGAAAAGCAGGGGTGCGTTCGTCATGAACGGGCGCAAATGGCTGCTGCCCCTGATCGCCCTCGCTGTCCTGGCGGTGGCCGGCGGTATCGGCGGTACCCGCGGCTCTTTTTATGATGCTGAAAGCGCCGCGGATAATGAATTCCAGGCCTGGGCTGCGTCAGCCTGGGCACTCACCTCTCAGGCGGATTTTGCGGCCGGCATACTGGACCGGGTTGACACGGTCTCAGACCAGGGAAACGTTATATTGGAGACCACGGGCGCGGTCTACGCTGACAACGGGACGGTGGCTTCGCCTGTCCTCGATACTGCCGTGCCCGGCGAAGCCTGGAACGCCCTGGCCTGGGATGCCAGCCTGGAGGCCGGTACCAGTATCTCCTTCGAGGTACGGGCCTCGGACACAATCTTTGCGGCAGGGGACCTCCTGCCTGGCTGGCTCGATGCCGGAGGCGTCTCTCCGGTCATGTCCGGGCTTCCCTCCGGACGCTACCTGCAGTGGCGAGCGGCTCTCAGCACATCGGATAACACGGTAACTCCCGCTCTCCAAGAGGTGCGGGTCTATCACTATGAGAGTTGATGCATGAAATCCAGATTGGTGAAGATAACCTGCAGCCTGTTGCTTGCGGTCTGCTTTTTGGCTGCAAACACTCTTCCGGTGCAGGCTGACGACCCCATGGCGCTCGTTCTGGGCGGAGAAGGCAGCTCGAGCTGGACCATCGGCGATGTCCGCCCGGGAGATACCGGCAGCAAGACGGTCACGCTGCTCAATGACAGTTCCAAACTGGGTATCGTCACTATCTGGATCAGCGCTGTCGCCCAGGGAGAAGGAACAAACCCGGAGCCGGAGAGCGGGAATCTGAGCGAGCCGGGAGAACTTGGAAAATATTTGTACCTTGGTTGTTCCGGGAGTGGAATGAGGACGAACATTGCCATGCCGTCAACTCTCGATGGGTTCCCTTCGAGCATCGACGGAAGCCGGTTTATTCGCGTTTACCCGCTGGAGCCGGGGGAAACTGCTGAAGTAACCTGGAACTGGGAATTCAGGGAAACAGGCGAGTCCCAGAACGACGCTATGGGTGATTTTCTCTCTTTCACCATCAATTACCTGCTGGAAGAAATGCGGTTCATCCCAGATGCTCCGGATGATGGAGGCGATCTCATTGTCGATGTCATGGGAAGCCCGACGGACATCAAGGTCAGCAGCGATGGCGTTATACGCAGGACCGCCGTGGCATCCAGCCTCGATCACCTGTGTCAGATACTGCTCGAACGGGGGGTGAAGGTAGCCGCCGGGGACGGCCGCCCCATACAGCGGATCATTATCAGAGAGCACCCGGATGAAGTCCTGCCGCCGCATGATGCCGTCCTTATCGGGTCTGTCTATGACGTGGTGGGTTATGCTGATGGTAACGAGACAATGGATATGGTCTTCGAACCGGCGGTGAAACTGACGATACGGTACGCTCCCGAATGGCTGCCGGTAAATACGAAATCACTGGATGTTCGTCAGTACCAGGCTGCAGCCTGGCTGCCTTGCGGAACACCGCCCGGAAACACCGGTATGGGGGGCAACGCCGTCCTGGTTTCGACTGGAGGAACGTATGCGCTCCTTGCCGGCCTGGCGCCGCAGGACCTTGTTGCCGATGATTCGCCGTTATTCACACCGGACGCCGTTCCTGAAGACAACCCTGACAGCACTCGGTCGGAAAGCGGCGTCGAACAGGGACTCTCCGCCCCAGTGGACGAACCTCTAATGTGGCTGGCGATAACGATTTCGGTGGCAGCAGCCTGTGTGTTCGTTATGGCATCGTACGCAATCGTACATCACCGTAAAGCCAGGCTTCAGGCAGGCAAGAGGGAATCGTAGGGCGGCTGACGGCTTGTGTTAGCCGCCGACCAGACTATCTGCTTTTTCCGTCCCAGGCTACGAACCGCGCCAGCAGGTCCAGCCCCAGGTGCCCGCTCTTCTCCGGGTGGAACTGCGTCGCGAACAGGTTGTCCCGCCCCAGCGCTACGCAGAAATCGGACTCGTAATTGGCCACGGCGTAGACATCTTCCGGCGAACTCGGGCTCGGGTAATACGAGTGCACAAAATAGAACTCGTCACCCGGCCGGATGCCTTCCAGCAGCGGGTGCGGTTTCTTGACCAGCACCTCGTTCCATCCCATGTGCGGCACCTTGAGCATCTTGTTCTTGAGCCGGAACCGGACGGTTTTTCCGGGAATCAGTCCCAGGCACTGCTGCGGGCCTTCCTCGGATGAATCCAGCACAATCTGCGCCCCCAGGCAAATGCCGAGCGTCGGTACGCCGGAGCGGACCGCCTCTATCAGCGCTTTGTCCAGTCCGGCTTTCTTGAGGTATTCCATGGCGCTCGGCGCCGCGCCCACACCGGGGAACAGGATCTTCTCAGCGGCGGTCACCTTGTGCGGGTCGTCGGTCGAGAAGACGTCCCCGGTCACTTCCGCGCAGGCGCGGAGGACGCTCCTGATATTGCCGGCGCCGTAGTCTATAACGGTTATCACTTGGTTTTCTTGACCTATCCACGTAGTAATAAGTTCAAA
>CAZQQL010000036.1:0-27963 GCA_964595455.1 uncultured Dehalococcoidaceae bacterium | reverse complement strand
CCACCCCCCCCCCCCCCCCCCCACACCAACCCCCTATCCTACACTCTTTCCCTACCACGACGCTCTTCCGATCTCCCGCACTCCAGTCCGGACTGGCTCACACCGCTGCCGGGTAAACCGGGCAGGATATTCCTGAACCCGCAGGGCGGCTACGACGGCGACCCGCCGCGGGAATAGTTGTTCCGCTTTGCTCCAAAATCCAAGCCTTTCCGTCCCGCTCGTCCTGAACTCTTCGGAGGACGGAAAGGCTAGTAGTAACATAACTATCTTGCGTGCTTTGGGTCCTATCTCTTCTGCTTCTTCTCGTAGTACTTCATGATGTCGAACCCGTGCAGCGGGCGTGCGAAGGCGCCCATCGGGGTCAGGTGCACGTCGCTCTTGCCGTCCGGGCTGGTATCCCCGACGCCGAAGAAGAAACCGCCGTCGTGCATGATCCAGGGGTTCAGGACGAACGTCCCCTGGTTGCCGTTGCAGGCGTCTTCCGTCCAGCTCATCAGGTAAGCGTCGTCACGGAGCTTGACGTAGAGGCACGGCGAACTCCACATCCAGCCGCCGGCATTGCGCGGCAGGATGATGGTCCACGAATAGGATTCCGGTGAACTGTAGACGTGGAAGGACTGCATCATGTCGCTGTACGTCCAGGCGAACGCCTTGCCGACCAGTTCCGTGGTGAAACCGTGCCGCTGGATGACCGGAGGAACCGTTCCTCCCTCGATCTCCATTACCCCGAACCATGCTTTATGTCCCACTTCCCATGGTTTGCGCCCGTTGCCGATCTGGGCATCCACGCAGGTAGTGAGCGCGTTGGAGAAGTCCACCGCCTGGGTCAGGCACCGCAGCGGATCAGTCCCGGTGCAGATATGACTGAAGGTGATGATGTCTTTGGCCGCCTCGTACCCCTCGTAAATCTCGGTATGCCAGGCCTTTTCACCTTCCGCCCGCCACTTCAGATGGCCGATGTCGGTAATCTGGTATTCCCAGGCGGGACCGTCATCGTAACGGAGGGTGAACTTTTTCCCGACCATGTATTCGGAAGGGTCCATGGTATTCTTGCTGGACATGATGGAGCTGCCCTCAAAGACCTTCAGGTTGGTCCTGATGATCTCGTCCACTTCCGCCTTGCTGTAGTCTTTATGCATGAACCTCGGGCGATAGGACGGGCGCGCGCCCTTGTTGTCGGCGTTGATCATCTTGCGATGGGCATCGGTATACGGGATCTCCGTGCCGTAGTCCGTCAGCGGTTCCAGGTTGGTGGACTGGCCGGTGACTTCGCCCTCGCCGTAGTACATCTGGTAATCGAGCTTGTCGTTCTTGTCGAAGCCCAGCCGCATCCCGATGTGCCGGACCGTGAACAGGTCGATGACTTCCAGCGTGTACGTCCCGGAGTATTCCTGCTCGACGCGGGAATAAATGTAAAGCCGGTCGTTTATCTTGATGAAATCGGACGGCGCGGTGATGGTGATGCCGCCGAGGGGATCGCTCAGCTCGACGAAGGAAGACCAGACCACGGACGGGAAGAAGTAGAGCATCTCCACGCCGTTATCATCCTTCCAGTGGGTGCCTTTTCCTTCGATGCGGTTGGTCAGCGCATGACGTTTCTCCGGGGCGGGAGCGCCGGTGTCGACATACCCGAACTTGAAATCGCGCCAGACTTCACGCTTGTCCTTCTCGAAGCCGCCGAACCAGAGTTCGAAGGCCGTAACCAGGCTGGTCTTCGTGTCATAGACGATGCCGTAGCCGCGGACGGTATCCGGTATCATGTGGGTGAAAAGGATGATATCTTCCAGTTCTTTGGCGGTATACGGCGCCGTTACCGCTTTGGCCCCGCCTTCGGAGAAGGTGAGTTTGTCTTTCTCGAATTTGTAGTCCAGGACCGGTCCCCCGTCGAGGACGATCTTGAGGGACTTCCCGTCCAGCGCCCCGGAAAGGGGCGCAGCGCTCGCGGCCTTTGGCGCGGGTCTGAGTTTGGCCGAGATCTGCTCGATGGTCAGCGGAGTGTACTGGTTGTAGAAGGTAGCCTTGAAGTAGTCCATGTCGTCTCCTTTCACACGGTGCCGTTAATCGCCGTACCGTTGCGCGAAGAATATGTAGTTGCCCGCCGTCCAGCCGGCGTAGAAAAGTTCCTCTTCCCCGAAGAACCTGATACCGACATGCCGGTATTCGACTTCCCCGGTGTAGGTATCGTGGATGTGGTAGAGGCCGTGGTTGACCATGGTATCCAGATATTTCCTCGCCAGGGACCGCGCCAGGTCCGGACGGCCGCAGTTCTCGAAGCCGATGGCCATCAGCGCCTGCACCGGCGTAGCGATGCTGCCGGCGCACCAGCCGTGACTGAAGAACGGGCTGTCCAGCATCTCGGAAGCCAGCCCGAACGGCGTATCGAAGCCCGGCTGGCTGTAGATGATCTCGATGGAGCGGTCGATGACCTCCTGCGGCAGCCGCTTGCCGAGCACCAGGGCGCAGTAGATGGGGATGCCGGATGTGCCCGAACGCTGCTTCGTCACGACGTTGACGGCCGTCCAGCCGTCTTTCGTCCAGAACATGTCAACGATTTTCCTGACCGTATCCTTCGATTTATCTTCCCAGTACCGGCAGACATCTTCGCTCTTCCCGATGAACCGCCCGAGTTTAGCCAGCGCTTCTTCCTGGAGGGCCAGGTAAGCGTTCATGTCCGGGCTGGCGAGCGGGAAACCGGCACGGAAGTAGGAAGCCGCTTCCCAGCCGGTCTCTCCGGGGTTGTGGTTCTCGAAGATGCCGTCCCCGTCGAGGTCGCGATATTCGAGGTGGAACTTCGTCCACTTCTCCATGCCGTTCCAGAGGAATTCCATTTCCTGCTTCGGGAGGCCGGAGACATCGTAATGGTCCAGGAGCCAGAGCAGCGCCAGTCCCTGGATGGGCGGTTTCATCGTTTCGCCGCCGCCGTTATACGCCAGCGAATCCGCGGTGCGGCCGGTGCGGTCCTGGACATCGAAGCAGGAGAGCAGCAGCTCCCAGGCAAACTCGAGGTCGTTGGCGAGAAACATGGTGTGCATCGCCTGTTGCCATGAGAACGCCCCTTCGAAGCTGGAACGTATCATCTTGACCATCTGGTGCTTGTAGATGGTTTCCCCGTCCGGCACGACAGTCAGGCCCCAGAGCGTCCAGAGCGCTTTGCGTCCCATCTCCTCGTAAGGTTCCGGGAATGACGGCGCGATACGGCGGGCGAAGTCATCGAAATCGGCCCTGACGGCGGCAACGCACTGCTCATAGGTCAGGTAAGAATCACGGCGCCGGGGATCGACGAGGGATTCTTCCATCACCATGTCGATGACGCCATTACCGTCCGGTACAAGCTCGATGGAGCCCATCGGGCCTTCCTGTATCTTCCCGGCGGCCGGGACGAAGAGCATGAAATAGTTGCCGAAATTGGTCTTCCAGGAACCGTCCAGCAGGTTGAAGGCCACTGGTCCGCCCAGCATGCCAGCGCCGGAAGCAGATGAAATGCGAAGCGTCACACCATCGGTACTCCGGCACCTGGCGTACTTGTAGTCCCCGATGCAGAAGCTGATGCTGCCAACCAGGCTCTCCAGCTTGAGTTCGTAGGGCGTGGCGGAGATGACGCACTGCCGCGGCAGGCCGTCCTTGACGATCTCCAGCCTGAGCTGCCGGAAGTGGTTGCTCCCGAAGATGCTGGCGGTGTTCCGGTCATTGGCGCGCTGCCGCGCCGTTGCCAGCCAGAGCTGCGCCTTGCCGTACTCATTGCTGCCGCCGTTCTTGTTCGCCAGGCAGATGTAGGAGCCGCGCCGGGAGAACGGCATCTCCAGCGGGTCTACAAAGGTTGTTCCTGTTAGCATATTCGCACCTTTCCCGTTTCACCACGCCGACCGGTACTACATTATAGAATAACAGGATACGTAACTACCAATGGGGGTCGGTAAGATAAGTCAAAAGGCAAAGGTCAAAACCGGCCTGGGCTGTCACTTTTCTTGAAAGGGCGGGCTTGTCGGGTGATAAAAAGAAAAACCGGCAACCTTAGGTGATTGCCGGCTTTTGATCATCTCAGTCTTAAGCTTCCCGTCAGCAGCCCTGTTCGCTGCGGAGGATGACGTCGTCCTGGATCTCCGGGGAGAGCATGACGAAGTAGGCGCTGAAGCCCCCTACTCGCACCACGAGGTCGCGGTGCTTGTCCGGGTTGACCTTGGCGTCCTTCAGTTCCGCCGTGTCCACCATGTTGTACTGGATGTGCTGCCCGCCGTTGCGGAAGAAGGTGTCCGTCAGGACCGCCAGCTTTTCCCGGCTCTCCGGGCTCTGCATGACCGTCCAGGAGAATTTCTGGTTGAGGCATGAGGCGTACGACTCATCGAAGCCCGCCTTGAGCGCGGACCGCATGACGCCGGTGGGCCCGAGCTTGTCCATACCGCGCATGGGGGAAATGGAACCGTCATTGAGCGGCTCCTTCGATTTCCGGCCGCTGGCCAGCGCGCCCACGCCCAGACCGCCGAAATAGTGCCAGGAAAGGCCCTCACGGGAAATCTTGCATGGCTGGTCGTACGGGTTCATGTAGGACTTCAGGACGCCGCCGGAGAACCGGCCTACTTCCTTGACCATCAGGTCCGCTTCGTCGATGTCATTGCCGAACTTGGGCGCCGCCAGGCACATCTGCCGTATCTCTTCGCCTCTCTTGCCCTCGAAGTTGGCGTCGATGGCATCCATCAACTCGTCCATGGTCAGCTTCCCGTCATCGAAGACGAGCTTCTTCATGGCGGTGAGGGCGTCCGCGGCGTCCACGATGGCGCGGTCGCTGATGCCATAGCTGTGGCTGTCGTCGGTTATCATCAGGTCGCGGCCTTCCTTCATGGAAACGGGACTGACGATGCAGGAGTTAAACGGGAACCGCAGGTACTGCGGCTCGACGCTCTGCGCCACCGTCCCCAGCCAGAGGACGCGCTTGACGACGAATTCGGTCTCCTTTTTAAATGCTTCATAGAGGTCATCGAACGTCTTGAAATCGCGCGGGTCGCCGACGTCGATGCCGACCTTCTTCCCTGTTATCTGCGAGACGCCCCGGTGCAGGGCCAGGTCCAGCATCAGGGCGATGTTGACCGCGCCCTTGCCTTCGGCGCCGTTGTGGTCCACCTTGGTCGGCAGTATCGGCGTAACACAGCCCTGCCCGTACCACTCCCGGGCTTCTTCCAGCGGAACGCCGTCGTTAACGAAGCTCTTGACGACATGGTCGCTGTTCTCGAAAAGCGGAATGCCGCCTTTGGTCTTCATGTTGGTTTCCAGGGCTTTCAGCAGCAGCCAGCGCGGCGCGTCCCTGTGCCAGTTGATAAGGATGGTGGGCGATGACATCCTGAGCAGCCCGATCATGTGGAGGACTAGGTAGCTGAGTTCACTCGATGCATCCTTGCCGTCCCGGTCCACGCCACCGAGGTTGACGCTGTTGATGCTGAAACTGAACTGGTGCGTTTCCTGCTGAGTCTCGCCGGTTGAGACGACGACCTTCATGCCCCAGAGCGTGAACGCGGAACCGATGATGTCCGCGGCCCTTTCCAGCGTCAGCGTTCCTTCCTTCAAATCGTTCTCAAAGTACGGCCGCAGATACTGGTCCACTCTCCCGATGAGGATCGGGTACATGGCCTCGAGGCCACGGGCTACCATGATGAAATTAACGCACTGGACGGCCTCGTGGAAATTCCTGGCCGGGTTCTCGGGTACCCGTTCACATACCGCGGCGATGTCCAGCAGTTCCTGTTTCCGGGCCGGGTCGTTCTCTTTCTCTGCCTGGTTCCTCGCCAGTTCCGCATATCGCCGGGCGTAAGTTATCATGGCCTTACAGACGATGACGGCGGCCTGCCAGAAGTAGAACTTGCTGATGTCCGTTTCCTTCATGGCCTTGAACCGGCGGATGCCGGCTTCGGCTTCCTCTATCATCCCGCGCATGCCGCCGGAGAGGACCTTCTCCCACATCGCCCGGCAGGTGATGCCGGGATAGTAGCCTGAGTCCGGGGTTGGGTCGCTGCCCTTGGCGTCGGTAATGTCCTTGGCCCAGCTTCCCACCAGGTCCTGCCAGGCTGTCTTGACATGGTCGGGGGCCGTTTTTCCCCGGAAATACTTCGCGCATTCCCGCAGCGTTTCACGGTCTTCCGCTGTCAGCGCGCCCTGGAACAGCCGCAGGCCGTCTTTCTCTTCCCAGAGTCCGGGGATGGTATCGCCGGTTTCATCGACGAACATCGGCGCTCCCACCAGGTGTTCGGTTTCCCTCCCGACAATGATATCGAAGTCATAGATGGCGATGGGCACCCCTTCGAGCACCTTTTCGAACAACTTCGCGCGGCGGACCTCGATGTCCTCTCCTTCGGTCTCTTTCCAGGATGCTACGGCCAGTTTGGCGCGGTCCACGGAGATTTTTCTCGGCGCGCTGAACATGGCGTCTTTCAACCGGAACAGCCGCTCGCTCAACTGGAGTCCGTCTATGTTTTCTCTCAATGCTTCAGCGTTATCTATCCGGATGCTCATTTTCCTGCTCCTGTCGGGGTCCCGTTGATTTATATTGTAATACGATTTACCGGCAATGGCGAGTTGCCGGGTTCATTGCGATATCATGCAGCGTACGCCAAGCTCCTCGAACTGTTTCCTGACCGTTTCTTTGCGGTCTGTGTCCGGAGAATCGGGGCCGGGCAGAGGGTACTGCCTGCCCAGGGAATCATACTTCCCTTTCCCCAGGCGGTGGTACGGCATCAACTCTATCCTGGGGTTGGTTTTCTCCAGGCCCTTGATGAACGAAGCGGCGGCCTGGATGTTCTCCGCATCATCGTTGATGCCGGGCACGAGCGGCATCCTGAACAGCATCTCGACACCGCTTGCAACCACAATCCGGGCATTGGCGAGGATGAGATCGTTCGGCTTTCCGGTGTAGCGGCGGTGCCTGCCGGGGTCCATGAGTTTAAGGTCGTACAGCACATAGTCCGTCAGCGGGAGTACCCGGCGCAAAGACGATTCCGAGGCCTGGCCGGAAGTCTCGATGCAGGTATGGATACCGGCAGCCCGGCATCGTTCGAAGAGTTCGCCGACGAATTCCGGCTGCAACAGGCATTCGCCGCCGGAGGCTGTCACGCCGCCGCCGGATGCCTGGTAGAACATGTCGTCCCTGCGGACGGCATCGAACACTTCACCGGCGTCCATTTCCTTCCCGTAGGGAACGAGCGCCTTGTAATCACAGATACCGGCGCAGGCCCCGCAGCCGGTGCAGCGGACGCGGTCGATGCGCGGATATACTCCCTCAGAGTAAGAAAGAGCGCCGTTCGGGCAGACATCGGCGCACTTGCCGCATTTGGTGCAGAGGCTCTTCAAAAACCCGACCTCAGGCTGCAGCGAGATGCACTCCGGGTTACTGCACCACCGGCAGGCCAGGCTGCATCCTTTCAGGAACACGACCGTCCTGATGCCCGGGCCGTCATGGATCGAGTAGCCCTGGATATTCGTGACGAGTGCTTTCACGGCCTTCTCACTGCAGCCCGCCAGGCTGCTTTATGCCTTGACCTTTCCTATCTGGGAGAACAATTTCAGCGTGTCCGCCACGTCCCAGTGCTCGGCGATCTTGCCGTCCTCCATGCGGAAGACATCGATGACATCGAAGTTCAGCTTGTTGCCGGTGGGAGCGCAGCCGAGCCATTCGCCCTTGTGAGTCCCGGTCGTGGTAGCGTACAGCATGACGATATCGCCCTCGGCCACGATCCGTTTTTTCGTATAGCTGAAATCCGGCACGCCCCGGAAAATCTCCTGGAAAAACGTTATGAACCCGTCCTTGCCCTGGGGGCAGTCCTCGTTGTGCTGGATATAGTCGTCCCGCATGATCTCATCAACCTTGCTGAAATCATGCTTCCGAAAAACAGTATTGAGCAGCGTTTCCACGGCCTTTTTGTTCTGTTCGAGCGTCGCCATGAGCTAGTCCTTTCCTGCCCTGGTATTCACGGACACCTGGCACATCAATGCTCTTCCTTCTTAATATACTTGGAAGCGATACTGGTATGGAAGAGGATGACCGGTTTGTCCACGCGGTGAAAGATAAGCGGGCAATGTATCATGCCGGCGGGAACGTAAACGCTGGTCGGGGTAGTGAACGTGTGCATTTCCTGTTCCGGTCCCAGACCTATGGTGATTTCCGCAAAAAGTTCATCCATGTGCTCGTAATCGTACGAGACGAAATGGAGGTACATGTCGAAGTCATGCGAGTGCGGGGATTCCTCCATCCGGCACGGCTCCATGATCCGGGTAATCATGAACGTTACGTTCGTCTTGTAGTCCTCATCGCCGATCCATTCCATGGTCGGCCACGGCTCCGGTTTGGTCACAC
This sequence comes from uncultured Dehalococcoidaceae bacterium, assembly GCA_964595455.1. Taxonomy (GTDB): domain Bacteria; phylum Chloroflexota; class Dehalococcoidia; order Dehalococcoidales; family RBG-16-60-22; genus DAOUEG01. The sequence continues at coordinate 19,628 of CAZQQL010000036.1, read as the reverse complement.
CCTTGCTGATGACATACTGACCGTACTTACCCTGTGGCATAATTGAAACCTCCTTCGTCCTTGCTTACTTCGGTTAAAGCGGCTATTTTGTCGCGGCTCAGGCTTTCTGTTTCCGGCTGCTGGCTTTTTGCCAGAACATCATGTGCCCGATGTTGTTCGAAATCGTCCTGACGGCTTCGACGGCCAGCCGGCCGAGCTTGGGTGCTTCGTTCTCTGTGAAAAAGCCGACGATGGTCACGTATCCCACGGGCTTGCCGTTCTGATCGAGCACCGGGGCGGCAATGGCATTGACACCGGAAGTAACGTCACCAAATTCCATGGCAAAGCCGTCACGCCGTATCCTGACCAGTTCTTCCATGAGCCGGGCTTTATCGAATTTCTCAGGTTTTACGTAAAAATAGAGGAGTTTGCTCTCGAGGAGTTCCCCTAGTTCATCTTCAGGGAGAAAAGCGGCGATGGCTTTACCGTGCGAGCCGTAGGTAACCGGTGTCATGTAGCCGATGGGTGAGAATATGCCGATCCCGGGCGCGCCCTCGTATTGTGAGACGACATATGCCTTGTCATCGGAAATAACGCCGAGGGCCACGGTAGCGCCGGCTTTCTTCGCCAGTTCATAGAGGACCGGATCGACGATATGGGACAGGTTGAGATTCTCCAGCATTTTCCCCGTCAGCGTCAGCAGCCCGGGACCGAGAATATAGCCCTTCCGGTGGGGGTTCTTCTTGACGAGTCTATATTCGAGCAGGGTATCCAGTATGGAAAACGCCTTGCTGCGATGGATACCGACCTCCTGGCAGATATCGGTCAGGCTCTTGGGATTGTTGCCGTTCTCCACCAGGCAGAACATCACCCGGATTGCCTGGTCCACGGCCGGGACCAGGTATTTTTTTCTGGAACCATTGTCATTGTGGTACATGGTAATATCTTCCTACAGAACTCTAGTTTTGTCAATGGAATATGCGATATGAGATAATGAACTCGCCGCAATGGCGCAACCCGGCCGGAAACAGAGCGCGCAGAAATCAGCCGCGCTCACCGTGCGGATGTACTGCCCGACGGAAAACCTATATACTGGAACAGTCTCCCGCTGCCGGACTGGACCGGCAAAGAACAACAAGGAGTATGCAGGCCATGTTCGATACGATTCACTATGACCGCCAGGTATTCATGGAAACACGGGACGGCACCCTGCTGGCGGCTGAAATCTACCGGCCGGGCGACTCCGGCCATTATCCCGCCATCATCATGCGTACCCCGTATGACAGCGCCGGGATTACCGGCGGGTCCAGCTATGTCAAGGTGATCCCCACCGTCCAGGCGGGGTACGCGCTCGTCATCGCTTATGTCCGGGGAAGGTTCGGCTCCCAGGGGAAGTACGACCTCGGCGCGCCGCAGAGCGTGGAAGGCGCGGACTGCTATGACACCGTGGAATGGGTGGCCGGCCAGCTCTGGTGCGATGGCAATGTAGGCATGGCCGGAGAATCCGCCCTGGGAACGGTCCAGTGGCGGACAGCGCGGGAAAACCCTCCTCACTTGAAGGCCATCGCCCCCGGCCTCGCCGGCGCTCCCGGTGAAAGCGGACCGGAAACATCGGATGCCCCCGTTAATTTAAACATCGCCGTCAATTTGCTCCTGGCGCTCGCCGGGGATGTGCTGGACAAAGCAGACGCCCGGGGCGAGTCCACTACCGAGGCCCGCCGCGCCCTCGAACAGGTACGCGACGACCCCTCTCTCGCTTACAATTATCTGCCCCTCAAGGACGTCCCGCAGTATGATTTCCCCGGCGTACGGGAACTCTGGCATATGTGCCTGGGGATGGGCGCTTCCGGACGCGCCTCCGCCCCCGTGGAACCCTACCCGTTCCACAAGGTAAACGTCCCGACCCTGAGCGTGACCAACTGGTACGACCCCTTCGGCAGGAACTCGTTCCGTTCCTTCTCCAGCATGGTTGCCGGCGGCGGCCTCCGGGAACACCAGCACCTGCTGGCCGGGCCGTGGAGCCACTGTAAACCACAGCGCGTCCTGGGGCATATGGACTTCGGGCCTTACGCCGATGAAGCCGGTTCCGGGGCAGCCGCTTTTCTTCTTTCCTTCTTTGACAAGTATCTCAAGGGAAAGGACATCGAACTGCCCGCCATAAGGTATTTCACGATGGGCCGCAATACCTGGCATGAAGCCCCCGCCTGGCCATTGCCGCAGACGGACTGGCAACGGTTCTTCCTGCACAGCCGCGGCGGCGCTAATTCCCGCTCCGGCAACGGGCTCCTGGGCCGGGGTGAGCCCCATGATGAACCGTATGATGCTTACACCTACGACCCCCTCGACCCGGTGATCACCGCCGGAGGCCGCGGAGGGATTGTCGAGAACGGTTTCCTGTACGGCCCGGTGGACCAGTTTTACGTGGAGCATCGGCGGGACGTCCTTTGTTATTCTACGCCTGAGCTCGAAAGTGACATCGAAGTGACCGGCCCGCTGGACCTTCACCTCTTCGCTTCTTCTTCCTGCCGGGACACGGACTTCACCGCCAAGCTGGTGGACGTCTACCCGGACGGACGGGCGTTCAACGTCGCGGACGGGATAGTACGCGCTCAGTACCGCAATTCCTTCAAAAAGTCCGAACTGCTCGCTCCCGGCGAGGTGCATGAGTTCATCATCCGGCTGGGGCATGTCAGCCAGATGTTCCGGCACGGGCACCGTATCCGCCTCGACATCACCAGCAGCAACTTCCCCACCTTCGACCGCAACATGAACACCGGCAACCCCATCGGCGTCGATGAGCGTGGCGTTCCGGCGAAGCAGACCATTTATCACCAGGCGAGGTATGCCTCTTACATCGACCTGCCGGTCATCCCGGCAAAATAAACAACCAGGGAGTACAACATCATGCAGGATGGAAAATACAGCAGCCATTTCCTCACCGAACCGGCTTTGGTGAACCAGCCGAAGATACCGATGCCCTACCCGAGCGCCTACATCGACAGCGAACGCCATTTTAACACACAGACCAATTTCTCCATGGCCTGGCGGTACATCACCGAACCCATGCTGTTCGACCGGATACCGCACTCGCACCCGTTCGATGAGTACCTCTGTTTCCTCGGCGGCAACCTGGAAAACATGTTCGACTTCGATGCCACCGTCGAACTGTCCATGGGCGAAGAATGCGAGTTGTACCTGATCGAACAGGCGACCGTGGTCCACATCCCGGCCGGCTTCGTGCACACGCCGCTGACCTTCGCCCGCGTGGATAAACCCGTCCTCTTCCACCCCATCGCCCTGACCCCGGCCTATTACAGCAGGTTCGGCGAGAACATCAAATTCCACAAGAAACCGTGACGATCATGAAGCTCAACAACGGCGTCATGCTCATCACCTACCCGGACAGCCTGGGCAGGGACCTTGCTGATCTGGAGCGTGTGCTGGACCGCTTTTTCAAGGGAGCTATCGCAGGCATACACATACTGCCGTTCTACCCGTCCTCCGCGGACCGGGGGTTCTCTCCAACGCGGTATGATCTCGTCAGCCCCGAATTCGGAGGCTGGGACGATCTCGCCCGGTTGTCTGAAAATTACTACCTGATGTACGATTTCATGATCAACCACCTCTCAGCTGAGTCGAATCAATTCCGGGACTTCGTCGAGAAAAAGGATGAATCCACTGATGCGGGCATGTTCATCCGCTACAGGGATTTCTGGCCGCGCGGAGAGCCGTCGGAAACAGACATCGCCCGGATCTACAAACGTAAGCCCCGCGCGCCGTATGTCGATGTTCACTTCCGGGACGGGACATCGGAAAAGGTCTGGTGCACTTTCGGCGACGACCAGATCGACCTGGACCTCCGGAACGAGGCGGCCTGGCGCTTTATCGAAGAGAACCTGCGGACTCTTTCCGGCCGGGGCGCCGCCATTATCCGCCTGGACGCTGTCGCCTACGCGACGAAGAAAGCCGGGACCGCCTGCTTCTTCCAGGAACCGGAAATCTGGGAGATCATGGAACGCGTCCGCGCCATCCTGTCGCCCCGCGGAGTAGAAATCCTCCCGGAAGTCCACGAGCATTACTCCCTCCAGCTCAAAATGGCGGAAAAAGGGTATTGGGTTTATGATTTCGCGTTGCCCATGCTCCTGCTCGACGCGCTCCGCACCGGCGACCCCTCCTGTCTCGTCAACTGGCTCCGGATATGCCCCCCCCAGCAGTTCACGACGCTGGATACACATGATGGCATCGGCGTCGTGGATGCCAGAGACCTCCTGCCCGACGACCGCATCCGGAAGGTGAAGGAAGACATCTTCTCTCGTGATGAGGTCGTGAAAAAAATCCACAGTTCGTCCGACTACCACAGCCTGGACGTCTACCAGGTCAACTGCACGTACTACTCGGCGCTGAATAACGATGATGATGCTTACCTGGCGGCCCGCGCCGTCCAGGCGTTTGCCCCCGGCATTCCCCAGGTCTACTACGTCGGGCTGCTGGCCGGCAAGAACGACGTCGAACTCGTGGAAAAGACGAAAAACGGGCGTGACATCAACCGCCACGGGTTTACCATTGAGGAAATAGCCAGTGAATGCGAACGCCCCGTCGTCCAGAAAATCCTCAAACTCCTGCGGTTCCGCAACGAGTTTCCCGCTTTCGTAGGAAACTGTGAGGCCAACGCAGAAGGCTCCGTCTTGACCATTGAACGCACCAGCGGCGAGAATTACGCCGTGCTGACCGTCGATATGAGAACTCACGACCTCTCCATAACCTGTTCCGGCCCGGATGGAAAAGCACGGGCACTCAGTTTGTAGTCGAGGAGGCAGACCGATGAAAGTGAAGGAAATCGTCGAGATTGTACTGGGACTGAACGGGGAAAAGCGGATCGAACCGACCTGCGACCAGTTGATAGAAGGCGACTGGGAACAGGAAGTCAGCGGCGTCGCCACCACGTTCATGGCGACCGTGGACGTCATCCGCCGCGCCGCGGACATGGGCCACAACTTCATCATCACCCACGAGCCGACCTATTTCACCGGCCGGGACCTCCTGGAATGGCTCCGGGACGATCCGGTCTATCACCGGAAGAAGGCCCTGATCAATGACAAACGGCTGTCTATCTGGCGGTACCACGACCACATGCATATCGGCAACGGCGACCTCATCTACGACGGGCTGCTCGAAACCCTGGGCTGGAAATCCTACCTCAATACTTCTCTCCCCCATCCGCACTGCTACACCATACCTCCCACGTCCATGGCGGACCTCGTAGAGTTTTTCAAGCAGAAGCTCGGCCTGGGCATCGTCCGGGTCATCGGCAGGACGGACATGACGTGCACCCGCGTGGGCATACTGGTCGGCGGCGGGAGCCTCGGCCTCGGGGACGAGAAGATGCCGGCCGCACTGATGCATGAGCAGGACCTGCAGGTCATGGTCTGCGGTGAGATCACTGAGTGGACGCTGAGCGCTTACGTCCGGGACGCCGCCGCTATGGGCTTCAACCGGGCGATGATCATCGTCGGTCACGAACGGAGCGAATATCCCGGCATGGAAAGCCTCGCCGAGACCCTGAAGCCGCTTATCGAGGGAACGCCGGTGAGTTTTATTAACGCAGGTGAGCCTTTTAACTACATGTAACAATGTAGTCGCAATGGTTGCCTGCCGTTACTTATATAACAGGTGGTTGAAGATACCTTTAGCCGAATGGAAACACATAGTACTTTTTTGCTCTTCTTTTTGACAAGAGCTGTTTGTTATAATAAGTTCAGCAAGAAATCTCCAGTTAATAGTATTGTGTGGCTTTCGGGATTCCATTCACGTATCAGGTACCCATTCTGAAGGTACAACGGGATTTTTTGACTTTTTTCAGGAGCCTTGTATGCCTCACCATCTAAAGGGAATCGGTATCATCATCCTCGCCGTTCTTTGCACTCTGCTGATCCCTGCCTCGGTCTTCGGCGCTGCGTCCGGTACCTACGAGAAAGGTATAAGCCTCATCAACGATTCTGAGGAGAGCGTTTTTCTATGGTTCGGGCACGCAGAGCCTTCAGCACACATGGGAATCCCCATCGCTCCGGAAAATTTCGAACTTAAGTTTGCGGGACTGAAATACACTGATCAGGATGTTGACGGGAATCTTTATTACAGCGACAAACTCCGGGTCAATGCGATGAAAGCCGGGGACGTAGACCCGTATCCGACTCACATTGTCCAGACATTCAGCCTCAGCGGCTGGCTGGATATCATCAAGGTCCACTATAATAACGGCGCACTGACGCTGGATGTAACGTATTCCCGGGAAAACGCGCCCGCTCCGGTAATCACTACTACCGCTACAGCGGCAGAAGACAGCGGCGTGCGCTTTTCAGGGTTAAACGGACAGGTGGAAATCGCTCCCGGCAGTAATCCCCAGGCAAAAAGCATTGCGAAAATGGACACTGTTATCAGTTTCGGCGATCATATTTACACTGAGGAAGATAGCAGCGCCATCCTGGTATGGGTGGATAAAAGCTCCTGGGTGATGAAAGCCGAATCACACATCGTCATTGATAGTGCCGGAGCCAGTAAAGTGACTCGCGGCAGCATCCTGGCGAACGTGAAGAAAATACTGGAAACCGGCAGCATGGACATTGAGATGAACCAGGCGGTACTGGGTATCAAGGGTACCACCTTCATCTGCGAACAGAACGATGACGGGACTTCTGTGGTTAAGGTCATCGAGGGCAGCGTCCAGGTCACCGAAAAAACTTACGGCGCGAAAGTTACTCTCAGTGATGGACAAACAGTCACCGCCGGGGCGGATGGTTTTGCCGGCCCGGTCAAGACGTTCGATGCCGCCGCGGACACTACCGCCTGGGAAGCGGTCCGGACTGAAGCACAGGCTGCTGCCGCAACGGTTGGCAGTACTACGGATGATGCGAATGATGAGGGTGGTTCATTCCCCGTTGTTCCGGTGGTCATCGGTGTCGCGGTAGTCTTTATCGTCGTTTTCCTGGTGGCACGTTCTTCAAAGAAAAAATAGGTTATTGTAACGGCGCTAAGCATCAGGGCTCAAGTCAAGAATTTCATTTCTTGATCTGGGCCCTTAACTTTTTTAAGACCTGTAATGCCGGTTCCTCCTCCCCCACGGGTACCGGCACACGAACAACGACTGACTGCCGGTTGTAACGGTTAGGTACGGAATAGCTGACCACGAGTAACGTTTCATCGTTTTCTTCAGAATAAATCACATCCTCCAGCGCCGCGCCGGAATTGTGCCAGACGTGCAGTTCACGGTTGACGTATGCGCCGGATAACGATATAAACACCTCTCCCGTAACTGCACGGTTCTGGCGGCTCCTCGTCCATACGGCTAACCAGGTCGCTAAACCCATCATGACGATGATTCCCGTCCCGGTCGCCGCGAAGATATACCAGGTATCCGATAGGGTGACGGCGAGCAGGCCGCATACCATCACGGTAATAATCAAAACAGCCAGGAAGATGTTTCTCTTTTCCCGCTTGTTTCTTATGTTCTCACGTTCCGCGTAGGTCCGCCATTGTTCGGGAGTGAAAGTCCAGTGAGCGAGGATATCTTCGGAGCGCAGCATCCGTTCGCAGATACGAGCGCGCCGCGTATAAATGATAGCCATGATAAGGAAGGTGATCCCGAAAACGATAAAGAGGAATGACAGGCCGATGGCCCACTGCTGGGCATCACCGGTCAACAGGTACGGTGACACCGCGCCGGCAGCCAGGATTACCGTCAATATCCACCAGGCGACGGCGGCCCTTCTCGCGTTGTTCGGGACACCCGATATTTTGGCGGCGCTTTTTATCATTTAATACGCTGGACCCGGGTCATTAGAGCAGTCTATGAAGCCGTAGGTAGTATCAGCCCGGTGCTATGGGGTCTTTTCGGCTAACCGGAATGTCATGATCCCAGACCAACCTGAAGTCGTCAGGTTCAGGCCTGCTTGCCTGCCTCGCTATCCGGCCTTTTCAGCTTTTCCCAGTCATGAAGGTCTGCTACCGCCATCTTTTTGGCCGTCTCGGAATAGAAATATTCCTCTTTGTTCAAACCCTCTTCCATTCGCTTGAAGCGTTGCGCTTCCGCCCTTTTAGCGCGTTCTTCCCCCACGGTGAATCCGCGGTTTGAGGTCCTCCACAGCTTATCCGCATCACGGACCAACCCTTCATTCTTCGATTTAAACCCTGCTCCGGTATCATGCCGGGAGATGATATCGAGGATTTCATCGATCTTTTCGGGCGGATAGTCCACCTGGCGCAGGATTTTCAGGGCCAGTTTGACGCCCTCGATCTGGTGCTCGTACTGCACCTCCCGCCGCTCCTCGTTGCTGGCTTCCGGACTGAATATCTTCATCCGCCGTTTTTCCGGGAGCTGGCTCCAGCCGACGTCATGAAGGATGATGGCGGGTATCACCACGTCCTCATCGGCTTTTTCCAGCTCGACCAGTTCAAGGGCATACTTGAGGCTCGTCTCGGCATGCCCGGAATCCTCCCGCTGGTCCTGGTACGGCAGGGCAAGTTGCCAGATTTTCTCATAGACTTCTTTCATGGATGTTCCCTCAGCTAAAGGATTTGGCCGGGCCGCCATGGAGCGTCAAAAAAGGCGAATGCCGGACCAGGGTCATTCCATTAAACCATACCCGGGCCGGGTAAGCCAACGCCCTCAACACGCGCAGTCATGCCAACGACTCGCCCACAGTGAACCCTTTACCGCGCTGCCCTTACAGGGAGATCTCACCATCCTCGTTGTCTAATCCCGAGACTCCCGGGTACACATTGGTCTTGATCATCGCGAAGACGGGCAGCAGGAGCGGGGTGTAGTCGTTATTGACCAGTTGCACGGCATAGGTAGTATAGCCCGCCGGCTCCTGCATCCAGGTGAACGGCATAAAGGTTGTTGGGTACGCGTAATCGCCGGGGAGGAAGGCGGACTGACCGGGAGCGGTCTCCGGCGCCACCACATTAAAGTACATATAGTGTCCTTCGCCGTCCACCGCTTCTCCGCCGATGTTATCGACGATGTTGAATCCGGAAATCACAGTTGCTAAGGTCGTATTGAACGAGGCGCCATCAGCGGCCGGGTCGCTTATTTCAATATCGAACGAATGGATCATCGGCAGACCGGAGTCCTCTTCTGCGGTTTCAAAGGTCCGGATGACGGCATACACGGCGGGATTCAGCGGCGTATCGTCATTATTGACGATCTGCACGGCATAGGCGGTGTAATCCGTGAAAGAATCTTGCCAGGTGTAAGTGGTCTCGGCGGAAACCTCGTATGAACCGTCCTCGGTATAAGCAGGCCACGTTGGGATGACGGCCGGTTCGGCGCCCCAGTAGTAGATCAGGTGGCCTTCTCCGGGGACGTTCTCTTCACCGATCTTGTCCACCAGTTCGATGCCGGTTACCTCCACCGTGACCACGGTATCGAAGGAACCCTCCGATTCCGCGTCCTCGGAAGCGATATGTTCCAGGCTGATGGAAAGTATCGCAGCAGAAGTATCCGGTTCCGGCGGAAGGGGTTGTGCGACGGCGGCGGCGCCGGTGAATATGGTCAGGAAAATCAGGGACAACAATACCGCAAAAATCCTACTCATCGTCTTTTTCATGACGGAACCCTCCTCACGGTCTATCAAAAACTATGACATCCACGGGAGAGGGGGACAATAAGTGATTTTCCGTAGAGCTTTAAAGAGACCGGCTTATTACCGTAATCCGGCCGGACGGGCCGGGCAGGTAATTACAGGGCAAATGTACAGGTAGATACGTACGCTGTATCCGGTCGTTGGATGCGTTTGCATCAACGCACGGCAAGCCAACATCCGGAGCGCCGCTAAATTCTATTGAAGTGGCAATCGGTGACCTAGGGCGCCGAAGCGAAGGGGCGCCACACCAGGTTCTCAAACCCGCTGGGAGGGGCGGAGACCGCCTCTTTATCGATATCGAGGTACTCGGGCGGCTTCACCAGGTCGAAAACCATCGCCTGATGTTCGCACCCGATGACGCAAAGCCCGCAGCCCATGCATTTTTCCTCGTACACGGATGCCTTGAGCTTCTTCGAACCGGGGACCTTGACCATCTCGATGGCGCCGAAAAAACAGCGGTCGACGCACGTCTGGCAGCCGGAACAGGACTCGCTGTCCACCCTGGCCCGGTAGCGGCTCGGGTTTCGCAGCAGGTGCGCCACGCCGTTTCGGATGGCCGCTCCCATCACGTTGCAGCAGCAATCGCAGCAATGGCAGAGCACGCCGCCGTTCCTATTGCTGATACCGCCGCTCTTGAGAAGCCCGGCCCTTTCGGCTTCATCGGAGATAGCTATGGCTTCTTCGATGGAAACCACTTTCAGGCTTGATGACTGGTTGAGGTTGAACTCCGCGTATTTCCCGAACTCGAAGCAGTTCAGCGTCGGCCGGTCGCACCTGTGTGCGCGGATACGGCAGTCGCAGTCGCTGACCGCGATTACCTCCTGGCTGCCCTTCATGCGCAGTAAAGCGTGCACATCTTCTTCCGGCAGCACGTCCTCCGGCTTGATGTCCGGATTGGAATCGATGGCGAGCCGGGCCGGGATTATCCTGGTCATGAGCCCGCCCACCGGGACCTCCTGGGCCACCTCTACGCTGCGTTTGATGGACTTTGCTTCCACTTCCGGCATGAAATCGTCCCAGGCTTTCCAGAAGCCTTCCGGGATATCTTCCTTTTTCGCCTTGGCGATGCGGGCAAAAAATCCGTGCATGGCCATGTGGAACAGGTATTCGTCGTGTTTGTGGAACACAAGTCTCCGTCGTTTGAAATCAGCGAGTTTCTCAGAAAGGGTTTTCTCATCCATGCCCAGCCGCTTCGCCACCTGCGCGCAGGTTGCGGGTTCGAGGAACTCGAGAAGAAGCTGCCCCTCTTCCGGCTTGAAAAGCACCTTCAGGTACTTGATGAGGTTCACGGACCCCGGGTAATCGAATATCTCCGCTACCTTTTCATAGATGCCGTCATTCGCCATTTTTTTACCCCTTTCTGCATGGTCTTACCGTTCCCCGATACCCCGGTCCGGGAGTTAGGCTGATTATACAATGGTTGTGCTCATCGAACAACCACAGTCCGGTAGCAGTTTACCCGTGCTCAGCTTGAAAAAAAACGAAGCCGCCTTTGTTCCTGTTTCCAGGCGGCGGCTTCGAAAGCTGACTGACAGTTCAGTCCCGGGACGGGTCAACCGTACCCGTCTGGACCTTATACTTCAAATTTCTTGTATTTTTCCGGCACATCTCCGACGAATTTCAACGGCCACTCGGGCGGGCCGAACCGGGCATCGATGAAGATGAGCGGCGTGTTTACCCGGAGGATTTTCAGCGGCTCGTGGCTCATGCCCGCCGGGATGTAGGCGTAGAAGGGATAATTGATCTTGCGCCATTCATCATCCAGGTAGAATTCAACATCCGCGTCAAACTCCACAAAGTTCTTCGCGCCGAAGAGGAATATCCACTGGTCGCGGTCCGGATGGATGTGGGGGGCCATACCGATCTCGTCTTCCGGCTTGTCGATATAGGCGAATCCCAGGCACATCTGAGAGCCCGGGATATCCATTTCCCCGCCGGCGGTGATCATCGGCATAGTGATGCTCTTGTGGATTGACTTCCACGGTTTGAACTCAACCAGAGTAGACTCGTGCCTCAAGTTTCCCATTTTTATTTTCTTTTCTTCTGCCATTCAGGGCGCCTCCTTATAACTAAATACCAACCCATTTTACCCGCCGCAGGGGGAAATGTCTAATGCGATCGCATACGCGCGTGTTTTGACTGGTCTTAGTCCAGTTTCCTGATCCTTTGAGAAAACAACGCAGCACCCAATGAAATAATGATCAGGACGATGGCGAAACCTCCAATGGACCACTGAGCGCTGATGTGTTCCGCCAGAATGCCGGCGAAGAACGTCCCAAGGCTGCTCAGGCCGAAATTCAGCATCATGATGCTCATAACCCTGCCCAGGTATTGTGGGTCGGAATGCGACTGCAGCAGTGCCGTACCGGCGGTATTGTTCCCGATGCGCCCCATCCCCACAATGGCCATCATGACCAAAGAAAGCGGCCAGGAAACGGAAAAAGCAAAGACCACGAGCGCGATCCCCATAAGCGCATTGGAAACAAGTAAGGTAACCCCCCGGTTTTTTGTCTTGGTCGAGGCCAGTGTCAGTGAGGCAATGAGCGCGCCTATACCGGACACACTCATCAATGTTCCCTGACCGGCCACGCCTACTTGCAGGATGTCCTTGGCGAAGATGGGCATCAGCATCTGGAACGGCATGGAAAGCAGAACTGAAGCGATCATGATGAGCAGGATCAGCCGGATTACCTTATGCCCGGTGATGTAGCTGAAGCCTTCTGTGATGTCCTTCAGGATACTGGTGCGGGCGGTCTGCATCACCTTTGTCCGGGGCAGGAATGAGGTAAAGATAATGGCGACGGCATTGAGCCCGGCCATCAGGTAAAAGACCGCGTCATACCCGAAACCGGCAATGACATATCCGGAGATGGCCGGTCCGACCAGTTGGAAAAAGCTCATGCCCAGGGTATTCAGTGAAATGGCGTTCATGATCTTTTCACGGGCGATGAGTTCCGGGATTATCGCCTGCCGGGAAGGCATGGCCAGGGCGAGGATTATGCCCATGATGATGCCGCCGACCATGAGTATCCACCAGGATTCGGGATGTTCCGGGGTCATGTAGCCGACACTGACCGCCACTCCGTTACCCGCAAAGATAACCACCATCGCGACCTGGCTTATCTGGATGAGGTGTTTCTTGGGCAGCCTGTCAGCGATGGCCCCTCCGAACAGCGATAGTGCGAGCATCGGAACCGCATTGGCCAGGGACATGAAGCCCAGCATGGTCGCCGAACCGGTTATTTCATACGTCAGATAGGTACGGGCAACCATTTCCATGCTGAAGGAGCTCCATTGCCCGATCATACCCAGGAAGAACATCCGGTAGGCCGGCGTCTTGAATGAACTGAAGGTCTGCAGGCTGCGAATCCGCTTGATGAGAGTCTCTATTCCAGACATAGACAGTTAACTAATCGTGTCTCCGTTTCCCAGACTACCCGGGGAACTGCCGCCGATTTGCGATATATCCTGACATTGCGCCGATATGTCGATATATCGGAACATCGAGCCAATTATACTGCTTCGGGCAAGACACAACAACGTGTCCTGGCAACAAATGGTCCAAAAAATGAAGGGGAGACTCCGGATGACCGGGGCCTTCCCTTCATTCGGCGTTACTGGTGATTGACCAGGGCCTGAGTTGGTCTACCTCTAACTGCGGAAAACGCTAATGTTCCCAGTGCTTGTATTTTTCCGGGACGTCTCCGACGAACTTCAGCGGCCAATCATTGGGGCCGAACCGGGCATCGATGAAGATGAGCGGTTTGCCAACCCGGAGGATTTTCAGCGGTTCGTGGCTCATGCCCGCCGGGATGTAGGCGTAGAACGGATAGTTGATCTTGCGCCATTCGTCATCCAGGTAGAATTCCACGTCGGCGTCGAACTCGACAAAGTTCTTCGCGCCGAAGAGGAATATCCACTGGTCGCGGTCCGGATGGATGTGGGGGGCCATACCGATCTCGTCTTCCGGTTTGTCGATATAGGCGAACCCCAGGCATAATTGCGAGCCGGGGATGTCCCTTTCTCCCCCCGCGCCGATCATCGGCATAGTGATGCTCTTATGGATGGATTTGCCGGGCATGAACTCGACCAGGTTAGACTCGTGCCTCAAATTTCCCATTCGTACTTGTTTATCTGCCATACCGGGGTCTCCTTTACATTTAATATGCTTCTATTATACCGGCGAAGACGGGCGAGAGTCGAACTGCGCTCCGGACGACCTTCTATTGAAATGGGTATGATACAAAGCTATACTGGATTAAACAACAGACCGGACAGGACTCCAGTCTGTTCTTCTCCGGACAGCTGAATAACATCGGTAAGGCGATATTGAAGATGGACGAACGTTTGAAAAACCACCTGGCGGGCCGGCAGGACCAGCTTCAGAAAGCTAAAGCCAACGGAGTTAAAGTAGTTGGCTATTTTCCCGGTAATTTCGTGCCGGAAGAGTTGATTCATGCCGCCGGCGCAGTACCTGTATGCCTGACGCGCGGCGGCGATACGGCTCCCGCTGAGGCTGCGCTTGCCGTAGTACCGCGCCTTATTTGCCCGTTTGCCAGGTACCAGATCGGGGAAAGATTACTCAAGACCGATCCTTACCACGCCATGATTGATTTACTCATCGCGCCGATCACCTGTCAACACCTGAAAAAAGTGGCTGAAGTGTGGGAATACCACGGCGGTCTTAATATGTTCAAGCTGGGGGTCCCCCAACAGTATGAAAACGAATTTGAACTGGACTACTATCAACAGAGGCTGTCGGTCCTGAAAGAAAGACTGGAATGTCTGACCGGTACCAGCATTACACATGAAAAATTGCGTCACTCCATTGATGTGTATAACCGCATGAGAGAATTGCTGCGTAAGATCAGCCTGTCGAGGGCGACCGGCACCTCCGGGATGTCAGCCCTGGAATTCGTCCAACTCAACCATGCCTCGTTTTACGCTGACCCTGTAGTTATGAACGAGGTATTGGATTCTATCTACCGCGACCTGCAAAGCAAAGCGGCGCCTCCTGAAACAGATGCTCCAAGATTACTACTCACCGGCCCCAATGTCAGTATGGGTGATTATTCCGTCCTGGAACTGGTTGAAAAAGCCGGAGGTACTATCGTCATTGAAGAGATATACGAGGGCATGAGGGACTATTGGCACACCCTCCGTACGACTGGTGATTTACTGGAATCCCTGACCCGGGGTTATCTGTTAGACAGGTCCCCCTGCACCCTGATGAGGAACACGGCGCGGAGGCGGTTTGATTTTCTTCTGAAACTGATAAAAGACTTCCGTGTGTCGGGTGTCATCTGGTATGAACTGTTATGCTGTGAGACATTTGATACCGAATCCTACTATCTTGCCCGAAAGCTGGCAGAAATGGATATCCCGATGCTGGTCCTGGAATCCGATTACAGTACCTCTGATATCGCTCAGCTCCAGACCCGGATAGAAGCCTTCATTGAGATAGTCAGGGGGGTGAATTGATGATGAATGAATTTCTTGCAGCATGCGGCTATGAGAAATCCGAGATAGACCGGGAACTGCCCCGGGTGAAGAGGGCTTTCGAAAAAGCCGGAATCACCACCGCAGACGTCCAAAACGGTAAACAGCGATTACATCAATTTTATGACCTGGAACTCCGGGGCATACGCCGGGTAATACGTTTATGCCTGCAGGAATTCGTGGATTCCGTACTGGTCCGAGAAGAAGGCCGGGACCGCGTCATCTACGGGTTCATGGCGCCCAATTTCGACATCATTGGTACCGCTGCAATGTCCATTTCCCCAAAAATATACGCCGTCCATCATTTCTGGGCTTTCCTGTTTGTCTTCGGTAGTATCTTTGACAAAATGGTCTCTGTATTCGAGGCAGCGGAAAGAAGCTGGCTGAAATCCGGGATTGTCGCTCATTGCGGCAATGTGAAAACGCTCCTGGGAACATGGGACCTCGGCCTCTTCCCCGAACCGGACCTGTTGATTACATCCGGTGCTCTGTGTGAGACGGCGCCCAAGACGTTCGACTTGCTGCATGAATTCTACGGTATCCCGACTTGCTTTTATGAGACTTGCCAGGACCGGGAACTGCGGGAATGGGAAGCCGCTTCCCGGCGGGCTATCGAACTCGAAGCAAAAAGCCTGAAAAAGACGGTCGAAAGGGTCCGGAACATCATCGATGCTGATATTACCGATGCGATGCTGACGGAGGTCCTTGAACAGAAAAACAAGCTTAACCGGGCTTTACACGGATTACGGCAAATCCTGGTTACCGCCGATCCTCTGCCCCTGAGCCCGACACATGAAAATTTCTGGATGATTCTCGGTTTACTGACATTGAGCCCCGAGAGACTTCAGGAAGCGGCCGATGCCGTCAACCTGCTGGCGGATGAATTACGGGAACGGGCTGACCGGGGCATCGGTGTGTGTGAGAAGGGGGCCCCCCGCATATTGACCATGTTCCCGGGCCATCATGTCGATCCCCGGTTGGAAAAACTGATCAATGACACCGGAATTGCCATGCTGGGCACAGACGCCCTGATCAGATCTCCTTCACCGGTCGACACCGATGATCCCTATCAAAACATCGCACTGTCTCTACAGGGGACCCTGTTTATCAGCCCGGCGTTCAAAATACCCTTGATTATCGAGTTATGTAAAAAACTCAAGGTGGACGGCGTTTTCAACCGGTATCATTCCGGGTGCCGCACAGTAGCCGGTGACGCGTTACTGGTGCAGGATGCTGTTGAAAAACAGTTGGGCGTACCGTCACTATTGCTGGAATGGGAGAATTATGATCCCCGTTACTACAATCACGAGCAATACCGGAGAAAACTGGAATCTTTCAAAAACATGATGTTGAACCGATCAAAGACGTCCGGAACACGGTCATGAAACCCCGGGGATATTTTGCAGGCATTGACCTCGGTTCTACCATGACCAAGGCCGCCATCATCGATCCGAACGGGAATGTTTGCTCCAGCGTCATCAATCATACCGGCGCCGCACACCGTCAAATGGCCCACAAGGTCATGGAAGAAGCCCTGCAGCGATCGGGCCTTGCTTTTTCTGATATCATCTGCGTGGTCGCTACCGGCTACGGACGGATGACCGTCCCTTTTGCCGACCGGCAAATAACCGAACTGACGTGCCACACCAGGGGTGTTTACAGCCTTTTCCCTCACGTCAGATTGGCGATCGATATCGGCGGACAGGACTCGAAAGTCATGAAGATAAAAGATGGCAAGCTCATCAATTTCGCCATGAATGATAAGTGCGCCGCCGGAACGGGCAGATACCTGGAGATGATCGCCGGAACGCTCGGTCTCAACATTGAAGACCTGGGTGATATCTCCCTCAAATCCACACGGAACGTTCGTATCAGCAGTACCTGTACTGTTTTCGCCCAGCAGGAGGTCATCCTGCACCTTTCCGAGGGAGCCGCTCTGGAAGATATCCTGGCCGGCATTCATGATTCCATCGCCAATCGGACAGCCCGGATGGCGGGAAGACTTGCCATCGAGCCGGAGGTAGTGTTCACCGGGGGCGTGGCCAGGAACACCGGTGTGGTACGAGCACTGGAAAAGTACCTTGGATGCTGTATCTCCGTACCCCAAGAACCTCTTCTCAGCGGGGCCATCGGGGCCGCCCTGCTGGCCAGGGACATCGTAATCAACGCCGCTCTTCAGGGCAAACCTTTCTCAAGCGTTCACCATGACCTTGATGCGGTCAAATTCTTTCATTGAGGAACTCGTATCATGGCATGGTTCATGGGAATCGACATCGGCTCTACCACAACCAAGGGAGTTCTGTTAGAAGAGGACGGCATACATTCATCCAATACCGTTGTGTCCGGTGTTAACTACCGGACGGCGGCGCAGACACTGAGGGAAGATTTAATGGCAGGGGCACTCCTGAAGCCGGAAGACATCACCCGCACCGCAACTACCGGCCATGGCGCCCGTATCGTACCCTTCAGCAACCTGGAGGTGCTGGATGTTGAAGCTTGTGCCGGCGGAATCAACCATTATTTCCCATCAGTACGAACGATTATCGATGTTCAGGACCTCTCCAGCCAGGTGATCCGTCTCAATGAAGAGGGGAGGGTCATAAATGTGGCCCAGGGTGAGGCCTGCGCCAGCGGCGGAGGGTATTTTTTTCGGGTCGTCGCCAATATCCTCCAGGTTGACCTCGATGACATCGGTCCTATTTCACTACAATCCGATAATCCCGTGACGTTCACCACGGGGTGTTCCGTGTTTGCTGAATCAGAAGCGATCTCCCGGGTATCAGAAGGATTTACTCAAGCGGAAATCCTGGCCGGTGTCCATGAAGCCCTTGTTGAAAGGATATTCTCACTGGTGAACGCGATAGGCATGGAAGAACCATGCGCCATAAGCGGAGGAGCCGGTTGTAATGTGGGCTTGACGAGAAGGATCGAGGAAAAAGGGGTCCGGCTGCTGGTGCCTCCCCAACCCGGAACAATCAATGCCCTGGGAGCCGCGCTAAAAGCAAGGGAAACGTACCGTGGTTGACCTTCTCCCGGTGTTTTGAAGATGAGGGACATCCCGTACCAGATGGTCCAGCCTCCAGGTGAAATACTACAAGAGACCGGAATATTGATTAACAAATGGCGACAAGAATATAATGGGTTTCGATTGCAAGGCACTAGTTCCGGGTTAGCACCTCGCAGCGCCGCCGGTTTCAGTTGTATATCGTACAGCCAAATTTTTAGGAGGTACTCGAATTGAGTAAGCTCGATAACCAGTTCAAACCGTTCATCCAGACGCACGATAAGGATAACTGGTATGGTTACACCAGTCCGCGGATGGGTTTCTTCAACTCCGATGATGTCATCCCGGATGTCCAGTTTGGAACGGGCTTCCTTGTCGCGACTAAAGTCGGAACCATGGACCTTCCGCATATCCATGACGGGGCGTGGAATTTCTTCGTTTTCACCGGGGCTGAACTCGACAGGATATTCGACGCTGAATTTGAAGTCGGCTTCTGTATCGGCGATTCCGCGCAGTCCATGGAAATATACCACATCACGAAGCCGTCTATCGTGTGCGCCCCTCCCGGCGTGTTTCACAGTCCCGTGTATTTCAAAAAGGTCGTCCGGGGACTGAATACGATGCTCTCGTATGTTGGCACGACCAATGGGAGAGTTTACAGCCGCCAGGATAAAAACGGAAAAGAGGAATGGATCTACGAGAAAGAAGGCATCAGGCCCTGCGTCAAAGACCGGACGAAAGTTTGCACCTTCTGCGGGCTCTGCTTCACCAATCCCAAACAGACAGACGAGGATGTCCGCCGGCACATGGAGCCCTTCTACACAAACGCTTCCACGGTTGGCAAGTACAAAGACTGCATCAAGGAACTGAGGAAGGACTACCACAAACTCGGAGATGCGGTGATGAGCCCCCGATGCGTCTTCAAAGGCAAGGAGGACATGCCCGATACCGGATATCAGTTCAGTATTAACATCGTTACGGCGCCCTGCCAACTGGGAGACGACGAACCGGTGAGCAACGGGCAGATAGCGGAATTCCTGTGGTTTTCCGGGACGGACGTCGTTAACCCGTGGGACACTTTTAACGCCGAGATAGAAGTAATGCTCGGGCAAGACCCCGACCACATGGAAGCGGTAACGTTCGATAAGCCCGGGGTCATAGCTGTTCCAGCCGGTATGTGGCGCGGCGCGGTAACCGTGAAGAAGCTCGGTAAACCTGTCTGCTTCATTCCGTACTACACACAGGACAAAAAGCGGTACAAGATCACACGGAAGGTAGTAGACGGGGAACCGGTGCTCATCTACAACGACGAGTCCACCATCAAGAGCCCCACCCCCGGCGACGAGCTGTACCTGCAGATCAAACGGTAAGACGGAGCTGAACAAACGGAATTTGAAAGCCCGAGATCAAACTTATCAAGGTCTCGGGCTTTTTTTTCTTAGCTGTCTTCAAGGTGACGAGATCGGAAGAGCACACGTCTGAACTCCAGTCACCGCTCATTATCT
>CAZQQL010000035.1:0-28099 GCA_964595455.1 uncultured Dehalococcoidaceae bacterium | reverse complement strand
TCCTGGCCGTGCCGCAATTCGCCGCCAACCCGCCGGACCGCTGCTACTACTGCCGTCTTGCCATGCTGCAGGTCCTACGGGAAACGGCGCGGGAAGCCGGTTTGAAGTATATCGTCGACGGCAACAACTACGACGACCTGGACGACTACCGGCCCGGACGCCGCGCCGCGCTCGAACTCGGCGTGCGCAGCCCCTTCATCGAAGCGGAGATGACCAAGGCGGAGGTCCGCGCCGCCTCCCGGGACATGGGCCTGCCCACCTGGGACAAACCTGCCTCGCCGTGCCTGGCCTCACGGGTACCGTACGGGACCGGCATTACCAGGAACATCCTGCAGACCATTGCCGCCGGCGAGTCGTATTTGCACAGCCTTGGCATCCGGCATGTCCGCTTGCGCCATCACGGGGACATCGCCCGCATCGAGGCCGGGCCGGAAGACATGCCGAAACTGCTGGCCGCCCGCGGGGAAATCGTCAACCACCTGAAAGAACTCGGTTTTAGCTACATCACCCTGGACATGGCCGGGTACCGCATAGGCAGCCTGAACGCCGGTCCGGCAAAAGAGGAAAGAAACGTATGACGAAGATCGCCTATTTTGATTGTTTTTCCGGCACCAGCGGAGACATGCTGCTCGGCGCGCTGCTCGATGCCGGGCTGGACCTGAAGGCCATCGAGGACGGCCTGGCAAGCCTGGACATCGGCGGGTTCCGGCTGTCCGCGACGAAGGTCATGCGCTCTTCGATATCAGCTACCAAGTTCGATGTCCTCATCGATGAAGAACACCACCATCATCACCGGTCGCTGTCCCACATCCTCCACCACATAGCGGACAGCCGCCTGCCGGACGCGGTCAAGGCCAGGAGCAGCGACATCTTCCGGCGTCTCGGCGCAGTGGAAGCCGGCATCCACAACGTCCCGTTGGAAGACGTGCACTTCCATGAGGTCGGCGCGGTGGATTCCGTCGTGGACATCGTCGGGACGGTGCTGGGGCTGCATACGCTGGGCATCGAGCGCTGCTACGCTTCTCCCCTGCCCGCCGGCAGCGGCTCCGTCAGGACCGAGCATGGCCGCCTGCCCGCCCCGGCCCCGGCGACGCTGCAAATCCTGGCTGAATCAGGCGCACCGCTGCGTTCCGGCGACGAACCGGGCCGCCCCCAGGCGGAACTGGTTACCCCGACCGGCGCCGTGCTGGTGACATCGCTGGCGACGTTCGGGCAGCCGGCCATGAATGTGATCGGCGCGGGCTACGGCGCCGGCGGCCTCGATTTCCCCGGCTGGCCGAACGTCCTGCGCATCTGGATTGGAGAACGGACGGAGACGGCCCAAACGGACACCATGGTCCTGCTGGAAACCAATATCGACGACATGGAACCGCAGGTCTACGGCTATGTCATGGAGAAGCTGTTCGCCGCCGGAGCGGCGGATGTCTGGTACACGCCCATACAGATGAAGAAGGACCGACCGGCGGTCATGCTGAGCGTGCTGGCCCCATCATCCCTGGAGCCGAAGATGACGGATATCGTCATGCGGGAGACCACGACCCTCGGGATACGGGTCCGGAACGTGGAGCGGCGCATCGCCGGGCGGCGGAGCATCGAGGTCGAGACCAGCCTCGGCCGTGTCAGCGTCAAGGTCAAGGAATACCAGGGCGATGTCCTCTCGGTCGCCCCGGAATACGAGGACTGCAAGCGGGTCGCCGCGGAAAAAGGGCTCCCCTTCCAGGAGGTCCGCCGTATCCTCGGCGAAGAAGCCCGCCGGCTTGCCGGACAGGAAAAGCCGTAGGCACCTTTACGCCGCCCGACACGCATCATTTACAGCCGTATGTCAACTTTGTTTGACTGGCTCTTCACGTTACTTTTTGGTCATTGACCCTTACGTAACTACCTACGTATACTCCCTGATAGAGGGAGTAGCCGTTGTTGCGCGGGAAGCGTGTTCTCTGTTTATTCATAGCCGTCAGTTCTCTGACCCTGATGTTTGGACTGTACCCCGGGCCCGTCACCCCTGGGGCCATCGCGTCCGATAGCACCCCTCCTCCCGCCGGGATCACCACCGGAGTCCTCGATGAACTGACCGACGAAGCTTCGGACATCATCATCGGTTCCGTCGATACCGTTGCCAGTTACTGGAACGAAGACCGTACCGCCATTTTTTCCACCGTCAGCCTTGCCGTGGACGAAGTACTGAAAGGTACGCCGGGCGAGACCGTTACCGTCACCGTGCCGGGCGGCGAGGCCGATGGCATCGGTCAGTGGGTTTCCGGCGCTCCCATGTTCACCGCCGACGAGACCGCGGTGGTGTTCCTGAAGAAACAGCCGAAAGCCCGGTTTGCACAGGCTGAGCCGGGAACAGACCCGGCTGAAATAGAAAGCTACGAGATATCCGGCGGCGCTTACGGCAAGCTGGCGGTCGCGGACGGGCGGGTCGGCAGCCTGGCGCTGGATGACTTCACCTCCACCGTGCGCCTGGCGGTAGATGAACAACTCCCGGAGCTGGTCCAGATGGCCTCCGGAGAATCGCTGGAAACCTTTGCCTACAGTTATGATGGCATCCACTGGTCGTTCCCTCCGGACCCGGTCGTCCAGTACCGTATCAATGAGAACTGCGGGGACCTGGCGGGGGAAGGGGCCGCGATACAGGCCGCCGCCGCTACCTGGAACGCCGCGGGCGCCAGGTTCTCCTTCAGCTACGCCGGTACCACCGCCGCGACCTCCTACGGGTTCGACGGGGTAAATGAAGTATTGTTCAGGAATTTCGGGTCGGGCGGCACCATCGGCCTGACGTACGTCTGGTATAATCCGACGACCGGCGTCATCTCGGAATGCGACATGGAACTCAACGACTACTACTCCTGGGGCATCGGCGCCATCCCCGCAAAGTTCGATGTCCAGACCATCGCCACCCATGAGTTCGGCCATTTCCTCTGCCTCCAGGACCTGTACGACGGTCCCGACGGCGATAAAATCATGTACGGCTACGGCTCAATGAACACCACCAAGCGGACGCTCCACGCGGATGACATTGCCGGTATCCGGGCCATCTACGGCCTGGCAGTCACAGCGCCCGCCGTCAGTAACGGAGAGGGCGCCCTCGATATCACGACTTCGTCCGCCACGCTCAGCGGACAACTGACCTCCACCGGCGGGGAAAACCCAACCGTCCACATTTACTGGGGCGATAACAACGGCGGGACGACGCCGGCCAACTGGGACCATGACGTTAACATGGGAGCGCTTCCCGCCGGCAATTTTTTCACGGACGTCACCGGCCTTTCAGACGGAACACCGTATTACTACCGCTCCTACGCGGTCAATTCAGGCGGCGGGACCTGGGCTCCGAGCACGGCAATGTTCACGACAGTCCATCTACGGGACCTCACTTTGTCCGTCACCGGCAACGGTACCGTTTCCCCCGTCCCCGGCACGCACACCTACGAAGACGGGACGGTTGTCGCCATCAATACCGCACCCGCTACAGGCTGGAGGTTCGATGGCTGGACAGGTGAGACAGCCACAGTGAACAGCACGAGTTCACCCAACGCCACCATCACCATGAACGGGGATTACACTATCGCTGCCAATTTTTCCAGTAACGCTACGCTGGCCGTTTCCGTCAATGGGTCCGGCACGGTCAACCCCGGTACCGGTCCCCACATCTACCCGGTCGGCAGCACCGTCAATCTGACCGCCGCGCCTGACGCCGGCTGGCGCTTTTCGCACTGGACGGGGGATGTGGCCGATGTTGCGGACGTCGATTCCGCCAATACCACGGTGGCAATGCATGATAACTATGGTATTACAGCGGTGTTCGACCAACCGGTCCTGAGCATGTCCGTCAACGGGAGCGGGACGGTCTTTCCGGCCGCCGGCAATCATATCTGCCCGGTGGGGGAGACCGTAACGGTCACCGCCAATGCGTCGGTGAACTGGGAATTCATCAACTGGACGGGCAACGTCGCCGACCCCAACGCCGGCAATACCACCATCGTCATCGATACGGACCGGACGGTGACCGCCAACTTCGCCCGGACCCAGGGCACGCTCAACCTGTCTGCCAGCGGCAGTGGTACCGTCGTACCGGTTTCCGGCAATCATACCTATACCGTAGGATCCACGGAAAACATCACCGCTACGCCGGCGCCGGGCTGGCGGTTCTCCGGCTGGACCGGCGATACGGCCATGATCAATGACCCGTCTGCCGCCTCCACGAACATCACCGTAAACGGAGACTACAACGTTACCGCCGTTTTCACACAGCCGGTACTCACCATGGCAGTCAGCGGCAGCGGGTCAGTCTCGCCTGCCAGCGGCAACCATACGTACGACCTGGGCGCTTCCGTCAACATCACCGCCATTCCTTCATCCGGGTGGCAGTTCTCCGGCTGGACCGGCGACACCGCTGCCGTTGGCAATGCCGACTCCGCTTCCACCAATATCACCTTGCATGACGATTACACCGTTACCGCCGTGTTCACACCCCTGCCCGCTCCACCGGCTGCCCCGCCGTCCGGCGGCGGGGGCGGAGGCGGTGGAGGGGGCGGTACCGATGATAAGCGCTTTACGAATATATCCGGCTCCGCTTCCATGGACGGTATTCTCTGGGAAGAAGTGCTCGCCCAGAGCGTGGACATCAAGGCGGAGCTGCTCGTCGGAGAAGGGACGGCAGCCCTCAACCGGAACGGCTATCCCCTCTTTACCATCACCGTGGCGACCGTCGGAGACCCGCCGGACGCCAATCCCGGGACGGCGCGGATAGGTGAAGTCTATGACTTCTCACCAGACGGCTCCACTTTCTCCCCCGCGGCGCTGCTGACCCTCTATTACGATGACGACATGCTCCCCGAAGGAGTCAGCGAAGCCAACCTTTATATCTCCCTCTGGAACGAAGTAACAGAGACCTGGGACCGGCTGGAATGCGTCATCGATACCGGGGCCAATACCGTCTCGGCATTCATCTCTCACTTCTCCCGCTATACCATCCTGGCGGGGACGCAGCCGGCGGAGTTCTCGGTCAGCGACATGGCTGTTACACCGGGTGAAGTACACCAGGGAGACACGATCACCGTTTCCGCGACCGTCTCCAACAACGGCGACCTGGCCGGGAGCCATACCCTGTCACTGCAGCTCGACGGGCAGGAAGTGCGCACGCACAGCATCTCGCTCGACGGCGGAGAAAGCCGTGACGTCAGCTTCACCCTGACAGCCGGTGGGCCGGGTACCTATGCCCTCTCCCTGGAAAGCAGCCGGCGCAGCTTCACGGTCATTGAAAAAATACTAGCAGCCCCGTTGCCGGAGGATTTCATAACCAGCCCGTTGACCGTGTCCCCGGTGGAAGCCGGACCGGGCGAAGAGGTGGCCGTGACCTGTATCGTGACCAACACCGCCGGGATCGCCGGGACCATCGATGCCGTCTTCAGCGTCAACAGGGAAATCATCGAGGTACGGCCGGTCAATCTGGAAGGCGGCGAGAGCGCCGAAGTATCGTTTACCACTACATCCACGGAATCCGGCGTGACCATCGTCACCATCAACGGGAAATCGGCTTCATTCACGGTAATCGACGAATCAGCGCCGCCGGTCACGCCCACGACCTCGACGGTCGGCCCGCACATCACCCTGACCACGATGTCCGCCACATCCACTCCGTCTCCCGTTAGCAGCGCCGGCTTCAACTGGACGGTCTTCGCCGTCGTCTGCGGCGGCCTGCTTGCCATCGGGTGCGTAGCAGGCATCTTCGTCTGGAAAAAACGCCGCTCCTGAAGGCAATCCTGCGGGAAGGGCGCTAGTTAAAGCGCTTCTTCCGGCTTGTCCAGCGGGGGCATGCCCGCCGCCTGCCGTGCCGCGGACTCCTCTTCAGCCGCATGGAGGGTGAAGACCTGTTCCGGCAGTTCCTCCACCACCTGGGCGGCGGCTTCCGGCCCGATCTGTTCGGCGGCCTTGAGCGCACCCTGGGCGGCCTGTATCACGGCTTCTTCTTCCGGCAGGCCGGTCCTGAGCGCGATCTCTCTTGCCGCTTCCAGTGTCCGGCGAGTGGCTTCGCTGAGGTCGGCCCCGGTCTCGGCGGCCCCCTGGATAACCCCCTGGCTGGCGCCGATCAGGCTTTCCATCGGGTTCGCTCCGGCGTGGCTGGAGGCTTCGACGACGCCGGACGTTACCGGCAGCACCAGGTCCTGCAGCGGCACGGGTTTGTCATCCATGACGTGCATGGCCCCGCGCGTCGCTTCCCGGGTTATCTCCACAGCATGCTTGTCCATGACTTTCTCAGAGTTCAGGATTTTAGCCAGTCCCCGCTCCAGGAACTGGGTCAGCTTCTGCGTCAGCCGCCGGCCCTGGATGGCGGCGTTGGCGGCGGCACGGGCCGTTTCCGCGATCTGGTAAGCCGTGACCCCTACCACGGCGTCGATGCCCGGTATCGGGATACGTTTAAGATAGCCCAGCATGGAGGTGGAGATGAGGTTGTACTGGGGCACCATGCTGGCCGGGCGGGAAGTGTCCCGCGCCGGATAGACAAGTGACTCCAGGATAACGTCCCGGGTTACCTCCCCTTCCTCCTTCACCGCTTTCAGCAGGCTCAGCGTCAGCAGGCCGTACAGCACGGCGATAATAAAGAGGAAATCATACCCGATGACGCTCATGGCGGGGATGTCCACGGACGTCCCCGGAGATACCCACGAGAACGTCAGGTTGAGCTGACGGTCGACGAAGAAGTCCGCCAGGATGCCGCCGACCAGCGGCCCGACGCCCGCGCCCACGTTGATCGCCAGCGAGGCGCCCGCCAGGTACGTCGTCGTCTCGCTCTTGGGGGCGAGCTTCCAGCCGATGGTGCTGACAGCGATGTTGATGCCGGCGGTGGCGATGCCGAAAAAGATGTGCAGCACGATGAGCAGGGGCACCGTCAGGACATAGCGGTCCGGCATCGTCGTAAAGACCCACCCGAAGATGACGAGCAGGTAAATCGAAACGCAGAAGGAAATGACCGCCTTGGCCCCGAAGCGGTCGGTGTACCGACCCCAGAGCCTGAGGAACAGGATATTGAATGACTGGCTGAGGATGCTCAGCCCGATGACCCAGGCGAGCGGGAACTGGAGCCAGACCAGCATGTAGACCGCGAAGAACGGCACCGGCAGGTTGGAAGCAAACCCCCAGAGGGAAAGGAACATGAGGAGCCGGCTGTAGTTCCTGTCCCGCAGCGGCGTGGCCAAACGCTTCATCAATGAAGGCTGCGGTACCGGGGCCGGCTGCATCAGGGGTTCGGAGATGAGGGACATGAAGACCGGGCTGGCCATACCGAGGAAAACCGCCCCGAAGAGAAGCACGATGATGTATCCCATGAGCGAATTGCCGCCGTCGGACCACCGTCCCCAGTAGTCCACGAAGAAAGCCGCTCCGAGGCTGAAGGTCATCCCCAATATGGTAGCGAGTATGAGACGCCGCGAGAAGAACCGTCCCAGGATGTTCTGCGGGACCAGGTCCCGTATCCACCCGTTCCAGGCGGTAGCGCAGACGGCGGAGAGGACGCCGCGCAGCGTCATGAGCACGAGGAGGAGCGTCACCGGGCCTTTCCCCGGCACGTCCATGAAAAGGGGTATCAGCGCCATGGGGAACCAGAGCAACTGGGCGGGGATCCAGCTCAGTACGGAAATGGCCTTGCGCCGCCGTATCTTTTCCACCAGCCAGATGGAAGGTATCTGCACTATCTGCATGGCGAACGGCAGCGCCGCCAGGATGCCTATCTGGAAGTTGTTGGCGCCGAGCGCCAGCGCAAAGGCCGCCAGGAACCCGCTGGTGGTTATGCTGAAAAAGCCCATGGAAGTGCCGCCTTCCAGGGCCAGCCAGCGGAGCCCGCTGGAAAGGTCTTTATCCGATATGGTCGGTTTGGGTGCCAGAAAGCGAAACAGATGCATAGAACATGGCTAGAATAACAGAAATCGAGGAAAAGGGGAAGCAGTACTACGAGGCGGCCGTCTGTTTTTCCCTGGGGGAAGCCTGGGAACGCTTCTTTCTCCTTTTCCAACCCAGTACTTCCAGAAGGTCGCCGATGGCGCGGTCCTGCTGGCTCTCATGGCGGAGCGGCATGTCCGGGTCGACGCGGTAGTGCAGACCGCGTCCTTCCTTGCGTTTGGTCACGTAGCCGTCGGCTTCGAGGTCATTGATGATGTTGCGGGTGGCTTTCTCGGTGATGCCGATCGTCGCCGCTATTTCCCGGGCGGTGACGCGGGACTGCTGGGCGATGATGCATAACACCAGCGCGTGGTTGGTCAGAAACTTCCAGCCGGGCATAGTGTGTCTCCTTTCGTTCCAGGCCTCCGTTATATGTCAAAACCCTTATTAAAATGGGTAAAAAGAACTATTGACAACCACCCGCGAAGATGTATAATTGATTCAGGAATAATAATTCCTGAATAGTATATCAGGAAAAAAGGGTTTATTCAAGGGGCTGAGAGCAGCCCCTTCGTCGTGAGACCGCCCGTCCCAGGTAAAAAGGAGAGTTGCGACAGAGGAAAAGTGAATACGTCACCGGTGGCCGTTCGTACCCATCAATCACCAGTTACCCCTAGCGTCACCATCAAGCAGAGACTCCGTAACGAGGAATCCAAGGAGTCGGTCCTCGCCCCGGTCTGCCAGCCGGAAAACGAGGAGGAACCCCCAGGTAAACGCGTCACCGGAAAGGACTTTTACTTTCCGGATGTCCCCGCCTCATCCTGGAACGACTGGAAATGGCAGTTTCGTAACCGGATAACTTCAGTGCGGCAGCTCGGCCGCTATCTTCCCCTCACCCCCGAACAACGGGATGACCTTGAACGTGTCATGACACGTTACCCCATGGCCATCACCCCCTACTATCTATCCCTTATCGACCCGCTCGACCCGGACGATCCCGTCCGCAAGCAGGCCGTGCCCTGCCTGGAAGAGATCACCATGGGCTGCCTGGGTCTGGAAGACCCCCTCGCGGAAAAAGAGGACTCCGCCGTCCCCGGCCTCGTCCATCGTTACCCGGACCGCGTCCTCATGGTCCTGACGGACATCTGCCCCATGTTGTGCCGCCACTGCACCCGCAAACGGGAATGGCGCCACGGCAACTGGACGCGTACCGATGAAGAAATCGAAGCCATGCTGGACTACATCCGGAACACCCCGGCGGTACGTGACATCGTCGTTTCCGGCGGCGACCCCCTGACCCTTTCCACCAGCCGCCTCGAGTCCATACTTTCCCGGCTGCGGGCGATCCCGCACGTGGAGATCATCCGCATCGGGTCGCGTGTACCGGTGGTGCTGCCGCAGCGTATCGACGCGGAACTGTGCGATATGCTCTCCAACTACGGCCCCATCTGGCTGAACACGCACTTCAACCACTACAATGAGCTGACCCCGGAATCCGTAGCCGCTATCGACAGGCTCCTGCGCGCCGGCGTGCCGGTGAACAACCAGTCCGTCCTGCTGCGCGGCGTCAACGATTCCGTTGAAATCATGACCAAACTCTGCCACAAGCTGCTGAAAAGCAAGGCGCGCCCCTACTACCTCTTCCAATGCGATGAGGTCCAGGGCACCGAGCACCTGCGTACCCCGGTCGAGACCGGCATCAGGATAATCGAAGGCATGCGCGGGCATACCTCCGGCCTGGCCATCCCGACTTTCGTCGTGGACCTCGTCAGCGGCGGCGGCAAGGTGCCGCTCCAGCCGAACTACGTCCTCGATATGAAGGAAGGCGAACTGCTCCTGAAGAACTACGAGGGCCGGATCTTCCGTTATCGTAACCCTGAGCCCCAGGCGATGGGCCAACCGGAAGCGGTGGTCACGAGCGGCGTAGTGGACAGCCTGCTGTCCCTGGCCGAATCCAGCGGGGAGGAGAACAGATGCGAATCGGTCTCGCCTACGATCTGAAGACCGCCGTCCGGCGCCACTCCGCTGTAGAAGACGCCCTGGAAGAGTACGATTCACCGGAAACGGTAGAGATACTGGAGCACACGTTCACGCGCGCCGGGTATGACGTTGTCCGTCTCGGCGGCGGCGAAGAATTCATGGACGCCGTCCGCAAAGAACGGCCGGACATCGTCTTCAACATCTCCGAAGGGCGCGGTAGCTACCGCAGCCGCGAGGCCCAGGTGCCCGCCGTCCTGGAGATGCTCGGCATCCCGTACACCGGCTCGGACCCGCTGTGCCTGTCCGTCTGCCTGGACAAGCCCGTCACCAAGAAACTGGTGGCGTCGGACGGCATCGTCACGCCGCGCTGGTTCATGATCTACCCGGACGAGGACATAGACCGTGCGCCCTGGAGTTCCATCCCCTTCCCGGTCATCATCAAGCCGGCCTTCGAAGGCTCCAGCAAGGGCATACGGGCAACCTCGTTGGTGCGCGATGTCCCGGAAGCCCGTGAGGAAGCCCGGCGCATCACCCGGGACTACCGCCAGCCAGCGATGGTGGAAGAATTCATCGACGGCGAGGAAGTGACCGTCGGCGTCATCGGCAACTACCCGCCCCGCGTCGTCGGCATGATGCGGGTGGTCCCGAAGAAAAAAGTGGAACACTTCGTTTATTCCCTGGAAGTCAAGCGTGATTATGTCAACCTGGTTGACTACGAATCGCCGGTCAAGCTGCCCCCGGACGTCCTGGAAAAGCTGGAAAAAGCCAGCCTGGAATCGTTCCGGGTGCTGGGCTGCCGGGACTTTTCCCGCGTCGATTTCCGGGTCAGATCCGATGGTACGCCGTACTTCATCGAGATCAATCCCCTGCCCGGCCTGGGGACCTACAGCGACCTCATCATCATGGCCGGGAAACTGGGCCGGGACCATGAGAGCGTCATCCGCTCCGTCCTGGAAGCCGCCCTGGAGAGGTATCCGCAATGCCGCCCCGTATAACCATTGTCTTTAACGAACCGCGGCCATCCGCCTACGACGGCGCCGGAGAACGGGCCGCCGTCGAGGGCGTCCTGGAAGCGGTCAAAGCGGTGCAGAAAGCCCTGGAAGAACGGGGATACCCGGTCTCCGAGCTTTCCCTCGCGCCTCCGCGGGAGGTGGCCGTCAAGGATCTGGAGAAGCTGGACACCGACATCGTCTACAACCTGTTCGAGGGTTTCCCCGGCCATCCGGCCAGCGAACCCCTGGTACCGCAGATACTGGCCTACCGGAACATCCCGTTCACGGGCTGCTCCGCGGAGGCGCTGCGGCTCGGCCTCAACAAGGCCCATGCCAAGGTCCTGCTACAGGCCGCCGGGATCCCCACGCCGGACTTCCAGTTGCTGAACCCGGAAATACTGCACATGTTCTGCCTCAAGTTCCCCTGCATCGTCAAGCCGTGCGGTGAAGACGCCTCTCACGGCATCACGGCGGACAGTGTGGTGCGCAACTTTGCGGCTTTGAAGAAACGAGTCCGCAGCGTGGCCGAAACCTACGGTGATGAAGTGCTCGTCGAACGCTTTCTCGGCGGGCGGGAGTTCAACGCCACCGTCCTCGGGGACGGGACCGTCCTGCCTGTCTCGGAGATCGTGTACGAACTCGAACCGTCCCATCCCCGTCTGCTGACGTTTGCCTCCAAGTGGGACCCGGCCAGCCCGGAGTACCGGGGCACGCGAGTCGTCTGCCCGGCCAACGTCTCACCGGAAGACCGGGAACGCCTGGCGTCCACCGCCCTTGCCGCCTGCCGCGCGCTCGGGTGTACCGGTTATGCCCGCGCCGACATGCGCATGGACGAGAAGGGCGTTTTACACGTTCTTGAAGTCAATCCCAACCCGGATATCTCCCCCGATGCCGGGGCTGCCCGCCAGGCCGCGGCCGCCGGCATGAGCTACGCCGATTTCATCGAATCTATCCTCCGGCTGGCAATGAAGAAGGAACAACATGCCCACCAGAGTCCGGCCCATGACGGCCGCGGACAAACCCGCAGTAATGCACATCCTCAGGCATTCGCCTGAATTCAAACCGCACGAAGTCACCGTGGCCGAAGAGGTCATCGACGCGTACCTGAAGGACGGCAAAGCCTCCGGGTACCACACGCTGGTAGCCGACCTGGAAGAAAAGGTCACCGGGTACATCGTCTACGGCCCGACGCCCTGCACGGAAGGCACCTGGGACTTCTACTGGGAAGCCGTCAGCCGGGAACACCGCAATGAAGGCATCGGTTCGGCGCTCAGCCGGGCCGCCGAGGCCGCCGTCAGGAAAGCGCGGGGCCGCATGATCCTCATCGAAACATCATCCATCCCGCTCTACGAGAACACTCGCCGCTTCCACGAGCACCGCGGGTATGAGGAAGTGGCCCGTGTACCGGACTTCTACGCCCCCGGCGACGACCGCATCATCATGATGAAGCACCCGTGATGGAGACCGGTCATCAATACCGGTAGCGCGGGCGTCCCTGCCTGCGGTCGCTCCTCTCGTCATTCCAGCTCCCAGCATCGCTTCCCGGCGAAAGCCGGTATCCAGCAATAAATGAAGAAATGCTGCCAGGCACTTACTCCGTAAAGTAATCCACCTCTTAATTTTCATATGACCGTCACACCCGGTATTGACAAACGGGGGTTTATTTGTTATGGTTAATTAGTACATTAATTAACCGTCTAACCAATTAACCAATCTGCGAACCGGGGGATATGGTATGAAACTGGATACCAGCAATGAAAACCCGCTGTTTCTTCAGTTCGCCGAGAGCCTTGAAGACGATATCTTGAACGGGGTTTTTCCCGAGGAGTCCCAGATTCCATCGACCACCGAGGTGGCTGTCAGGCTGAAGATAAACCCGGCCACTGCCAACCGGGGCGTGAACCTCCTCGTCGAAGAAGGCATTATCTACAAAAAGCGGGGGATCGGGATGTTCGTTAGCTCCGGCGCACGTGAAAAGATCGCCGCCCGGCGCCGGAGGGCTTTTGATAAAGACTACGTGGTACCCCTGGTGGAGGAAGCAGTGAAGCTGGGTTTTACCGAAGATGAGATAATCCACATGGTGAACAGGAGGTTTAAAAATGAGCCGGATTGAGATAAGGAACCTCTCCAAACAATTCGGCAGTACGGCTGCCTTGAATGATGTTACTACCAGTCTTTCGGAAGGAAAAATTCACGGTCTGCTTGGCAGGAACGGGGCCGGCAAGACGACCCTGATCAACATTATCACCAATAAGCTGTTCCCAAGTTCCGGCGGTGTGTTCATCGATGGCGAAAATGCCGTTGAGAACGACCGTGTGCAATCCAGGATCTTCTGCATGAACGAAAAGAGCGTTTATCCGCCCGATATGAAGGTGAAGGACGTCTTTCGCTGGACCCGTGAGTTTTTTCCTTCATTCGATATGGACTATGCACGGTCGCTGGCGGAAAAATTCAACCTGGAAACCGGCAAGAGGGTCAAGGCCCTTTCCACCGGGTATCATTCCATCGCCAAGCTGGTAGCCACTCTCGCTTCCGGGGCGCCGGTGCTGATTTTCGATGAACCCGTCCTCGGCCTCGACGCCAACCATCGCGAACGTTTCTACCGTGAGCTTGTCGCCCGTTACAGCGAACAGCCGTCAACCATTCTCATATCTACCCACCTTATCGACGAGGTCGCCCAGATTCTTGAAGAGGTCATCATCCTGCGTGACGGCGAGGTTATCGTCGCCGAGCAACTCGAGAATGTCCTGGCGATGGGTTACACCGTGTCCGGGGCTGGTAAGACCGTGGATGACTACGCCCTCGGGAAAAACGTCATCCGCGAAGAATCGATCGGCGCCTTCAAGGCAATCACCATCTTCCAGCGTCGTGATAAAGCCGATAAAGAAGCTGCCAGGAAACTTGGTCTCGAGATCACGCCGGCCCGGCTACAGGAAATCTTTATCAGCTTGACCGAGACAAACCACCAGGAGGGCAATCATGAACTACGTTAACAGGATCACTCTTTTTCATTTCCATTCTCTGTTCAAGTCGCAAACACTGTTTTTGACTGTCGTACTGGTTTTCAATCTTATCATATCCCTGGTCGTGACCATTTCGGTGAATGATAACGCCAACGCCGGCGCCACCGACTTTGTGGCGCTCATCTGGGTACTGGTCATCGGCCTGACGTTCTTTTCTACCGCATTTCGTTTTTTGCTCTCGCTCGGTGTATCGCGCCGCAGCTTCTTCTTCGCCAGTTTACTCAGCCTGGTAGGACTGGCGGCTGCCTGGGGGATATTGGTCACCGTGGTCGCCGTAGCCAGCCGGGAGTTCACCAGTACCAGCATCCTGTTTGAGTTCATGTACGCTGACAGCGGGGTCGGTAGCGAAGTAGTATGGGAGTTCGCCGCATTACTGTTTCTCGCCTTGCTGGGCTGGTTCATTCAGATGGTCTACTATGTCGCCGGGAAGAAGACCAAAATAGCCGTATCCCTGGCGCCTTTCGGGCTGGCCCCCCTGTTAGTGCTTTTCAACTCCATCACCGGCGGTGCTGTTTTCCGTGGCATGGGAAAGTTCTTTACCACCGTTCTGGGCTTCGGCGGCGCCGAGCCGGATCCGCTTATCGCTGCGGGCAGTTTCGTACTGGCTTCGGTGGTGCTGGCCGGCTTCACTTACCTGCTGGTTCGCCGCGCCCAGGTTAAATTCAGTTAAAACGGTGCAGGGTTTGCCCGCAGTGCTGACTGAAGTGGGTTGATACGGTAGAAGCTTCGTCCCTCCACCCGGACCTGGCCCGTTGTGAGGTGGTTGGACGAAGCAATCCGTGCATCTGAACATCGCGTGCCCACCCTTCCCTCCCCCGTTCTGTTATAATGCTTGTTGACCGGCGCCAGCCGGAATAAACCGGGAGCAGTATATATTGACTTCTGTCAATGAAAAGCCTGACATAGAAATCCGCGAGATGGAAATAGACGACCTCGCCGGGGTCTACCACCTCGGGGAGAAGCTCTTTACCAGCCAGCGCCTGCCCATCCTCTACCGCACCTGGGACGCCCACGAGGTCACCGAGTTCTTCACCTCGGACGCCGAGTACTGCCTCGCCGCGGAGTGCGACGGCATGCTGGCCGGCTTCATCCTCGCCAATACCATCATCAAGGAAGGCACCGCCTGGAAACGCTACGGCTACCTGGCCTGGATCGGCGTCGACGACCGCTTCCAGGGCACCGGCCTCGGCGAACGTCTCTACCGCAAGCTGGAAGACAAGTTCCGCGCCGACGGCGTCCGCATGGTCATCTG
The DNA here is from genome assembly GCA_964595455.1 of uncultured Dehalococcoidaceae bacterium. Lineage (GTDB taxonomy): Bacteria > Chloroflexota > Dehalococcoidia > Dehalococcoidales > RBG-16-60-22 > DAOUEG01. The sequence goes on along the minus strand of CAZQQL010000035.1, from coordinate 12,974 downwards.
CGATACCGAGGCCGCCAATGACCGCGCCATACGCTTCTTTGAGAAACTTGGCTTCGGGGACGAGGTCGAGCATATCTGGCTGACCAAGACGCTCCGCCGTAAACCCGGCCCGAAAAAGAAAGCCGCCTGATATGAACGTTAATCCAGAACGATTGAAAGCCCTGCTGAGGGACCTCGTAGACATCTACAGCCCCTCCGGCAAAGAGGAGGAGATACTGGAGTTCGTCCGGGACTACCTCATGGCCCGCGGCATGGTGCCGCAGCTCCAGCCCGTGGACGAGGACCGTTACAACATCATCGTCCTGCCGCGCGGCGGCGGAGACATCGAGGTCTGTTTCCTCGGCCACCTGGACACGGTCACCGCTTACGACCTCGATGAGTACGGCTTCCGGGAGGACGGCGACGTTATCTCCGGCCTCGGGACGGCGGACATGAAGTCCGGCTGCGCCGCCATGATAGAAGCCTTTACCGCCCTGGCCGAACAGGAACGCGACCTCCCGCCGGTGGCCCTGGCGCTCGTCGTGGACGAGGAGGAGACCAATGCCGGCGCGGAAAAGCTGGTGGAAGACTTCCGCTTCAGGCACGCCCTCATCGCCGAGCCGACCGGCCTCGTGCCGTGTACCGGCCACTACGCTTATCTTGAAGCCCTCTTCCGCACCCGCGGCCGCCGGGCCCACTCCGCCCTGCCGGAGAAGGGGCAGAATGCCATCGAGTCCATGCTCCGGCTCCTGCTGAAGGTGACCGGCGTCCTGACGGACCGCAATGACGGTCTTGTCTACAACCTGCGGGACGTGACCGGCTATAACGCCGGCTTCATGGTGCCGGACACCTGCGAGTCCTGGCTGGACATCCACCTGCCGCCGTCCATGACTGTCAGCGATGTATCAGCCGCGCTGCAGAAGACAGCCGCTGACGCCGTGAGGTCCGGCCTGGAGGTCGAACTGGAATTCCCCACCACCTATCCTGGTTACCGTCTCCCGGACGATGACGCCCTCGTCAGCCGGCTGAAGCAGGCCTTTTCAGCGTTCAACCTGCCCTGGATGCCGGGGAACTTCCGGAGCCAGTCCGACGGTAACATCCTGTACGCCGCCGGTATCCCGCCCGTCATCCTCGGACCAGGGCGCCTGGAGACCGCCCACACACCGGATGAGGCAGTGGACTTCAGCCAGGTGGTCCGGGCGGCGGAACTGTACCTCGCCCTGGCGAAGAGCTATAATAAGTAGACGCATATATGTTCAGAATACGCCGCGTCTACGATGACATAACCCCCGCCAACCTGGATGCCATCAGACAAGTCCAGGATATTTTGCACGCCCAGTTTCCGCTTCTTTCCAGCCGGGAACTCAGGAAGCTGCCGGACCAGCTCCGCAACCCGATGAAGCACCGCTTCCGGGCCATCCTGTTCGTGGCGGAGGGGGCGCGCGGGCACGTGGACGGTTTTGCCATCCTCTTTCACGAGCCTGCCCTCCGGTTCTGCTACCTCGACTACATTTCCGCCGGCCCGCAGAAGACCGGCGGCGGCATCGGCGGGGCGCTGTACGAGAGGGTCCGCGAAGAAGCGCTCGACCTGGGTACGCTGGGACTTTTCTTCGAGTGCCTGCCGGACGATCCCACCCTGAGCCGCAACCCGGACGTCAGGAAACAAAACGCCGCCCGCCTGCGGTTCTACGAACGGTACGGCGCCCGCCCGATCATCAACACCGCCTACGAGACGCCGCTCGCCCCGAACGATGATAACCCTCCCTACCTTGTGTATGACGACCTGAGCCAGGAGATCGAGCTTTCCGCAGATACCCTGAAGGAGATCGTCCGTGCCATCCTGGAAAGAAAATACCGGCATATCGTCTCGCCGCAGTATGTGGAGATGGTCATCCTTTCCATCGTGGACGACCCCGTCCGCCTGCGCCCGCCGAAGTATGTCAAAAAGCCGCCGCTTCCCGTCAGTCACCGCATCCGCGCCGACCGGCGCATCCGGCTCGTCATCAATGACAAGCACGGCATCCATCACATCGAGGAGCGAGGCTACGTCGAATCGCCCGTGCGCATCGACGCCATCCTCGACGAATTGAACAAGACGGACCTGTTCGAGAAAGTCCCGCCGCGCTATCACTCCGAGAAGCATATCCGCGCCGTGCATGACGGCGGTTTCGTCGAGTACCTGGAAAAGGTCTGCACCGGCCTGGACCAGGACACCGCCATCTACCCCTACGTCTTCCCGGTGCGCAACCGGACCCACCCGCCGAAGGACCTGGCTATCCGGGCCGGCTACTACTGCATCGATACCTTCACACCGCTGACCGGCAACGCCTATCCCGCCGCCCGCCGCGCCGTGGACTGCGCGCTGACCGCAGCCAAGCAGCTACTGGAGGGCTACCGGCTTTCCTATGCCCTCGTGCGGCCGCCGGGACACCATGCGGAGATCGCCTGCTTCGGCGGGTTCTGTTATTTCAACTCCGCCGCCATCGCCGCCAACCTGCTGAGCACGCACGGCAAGGTGGCCATGCTGGACGTGGACTACCACCACGGGAACGGCCAGCAGGAGATATTCTACGAACGGAACGACGTTTTGACCATCTCCATCCACGGCCAACCGCGTTTCACTTATCCCTACTTCAGCGGCTTTCACGGCGAAATGGGGCGCGGCCCCGGCCGCGGCTTCAATGTCAACATACCACTGCCGGAGAACATCGATGGCGAGCGCCACCGCCGGGCGCTGGGAGAAGCCTTCAGGAGAATCGAACGCTTCAAGCCCCGTTTCCTGGTAGTGCCGCTCGGGCTGGACACCGCCAAAGAAGACCCGACCGGGAGCTGGACGCTGGACGCCGCCGACTTCGAGACAATGGGCCGGCTCATCGGTGAACAGGGCTACCCGGTGCTCGTTGTGCAGGAAGGCGGCTATGATACCCGCACCCTCGGCATCAACGCCCGCAGCTTCTTCACCGGCCTGTGGCAGGGCGCTTATGGGCGGAGCTTGTGACTGCGGCTGTCATTCTGAGGCTTCCGCCAGGCGGAAGCCGTGAGAATCCGCCCTCCTCGCTCTTAACCCATAGTCACCCTAGAGCACGATTGGTCGTCCCACTTAAAAAGGGTAGAGGGATTGGGACCCTGTACTAAACCTTTGATTCTCGAATCCTTCCCTCCTTCCTTTTCAAGGAAGGCGATAGCTCCGATTTAGCCGTAGATCTCCGGCAAACCCAATCAGTCGTCCCACTTGAAAAGGGGGACGGAGGGGGATTTATCCAGCGTTTTTCCCGAATAACCCTTTCCAGCGAAGGGAATTGCCTTCAAAACCCCAGCCCCGTATAATAGGGGTACTTCACTGATTTATACAAGACGATGATCCTCTAACTACCATAACGCCCGTCAGTAGCCGGGTCCCGTATCTTTCGAGGTCCCGGTCGAGCCTTTTTCCCAAAAAACGAATTGAAGAGGATTATTGTGATGTACGAACAACTGAAAAAACTGAATGCCCGCCCCCTGCCGTGGGAATGTTATACCGCGGATGCCCTCTGGACGGACCCCCATATCGCCCGGCAGATGCTCCGCTTCCACCTCGATGAGAACGTGGACGCTGCCTCCCGCAACCATGCTTTCATCCGCCGTTCCGCCGCCTGGCTGACCGAACGCTTCTCCCTCGGCGAGGGCAAGTCAGTGGCCGACTTCGGGTGCGGGCCCGGACTATACGCGCTTCCCCTCGCCCGCACCGGCGCGGCGGTGACCGGCATCGATTTCTCGGAGAATTCCCTGGACTATGCCCGGGACAAGGCCGCGGCGGAGAACGCCCACATCGACTACGTTCACGCCAACTACCTCGACTACGAGACGGAAGCCCGGTTCGATCTCATCATGATGATCATGTGCGATTTCTGCGCTTTGAGTCCCCGCCAGCGCGAGACCATGCTGCGCAAGTTCCGCCGCCTGCTGAAGCCGGACGGCGCGGTGGTCCTGGACGTGTATACCCCGGCCTGGTTCGAGGCGCACCGGGAAGCCGCGAGCTACGAGCATAACCACATGGACGGGTTCTGGTCGGCGGAGGACAACTACGCGTTCGTCAACGTGTTCAAGTACCCGGCGGAACAGGTCGTACTGACGAAGTACACCATCATCGAACGGGACCGTACCCGGACCATCTACAACTGGCTCCAGTCCTTCAGCCGGACGGCGCTGGAGCGGGAGTTCAGGGAGAACGGACTGGAAATCAACGGCTGGTATGCCAGCGTTGCCGGGGACGCGTACGACCCCGCCGGCCAGGAAATGGCGATAACTGCAAAGATGTTGTAACCGGACTCCCGCATGGTGGGTAAAAGCCCTATTCTCCCCTGCTTTTACCCACCAATTCTTAACCTTTGACTTTTGACCTTTTACTTTTGACTTCCGTTACGATCCCACCCTCCACCCGCCGTCCACGGGCAGGACCGCCCCGGTGACGTAGTCGGAGAAGTCTGAAGCCAGGTAGACCGCCGCGCGGGCGATGTCCTCAGCCTCGGCGAAGCGCCCCAGCGGCACCGAGGCCGCGGCCTTGTCCGCGCCGGGAAAGTCCCAGAAAGCGCGGTTGAAATCCGTCTTGACCACGCCCGGCGCCAGCGCGTTGACCCGCACGTGGTACTCCCCGAGTTCCAGGGCAAGCTGTTTCGTCATCATGATGATGCCAGCCTTGGAAATGGAATAGGCCCCGACACCCCGGCCGGCGTTGATGCCGACCTGCGAGGAGAGGTTGATGATGCTGCCGCCCTTCTGCTCCGCCATGATCCCGCCGACCTCCCGGCAGCAGAAAAAGGTGCCCTTGAGGTTGGTTTCGATGACGCGGTCCCAGTCGGCGTCGGTGGTCTGGAGGAGCGTCGCGCCGGGAATCCAGATGCCGGCGCAGTTGACGAGGATATCTATCCTGCCCAGGGCTTCCCGCGCATGCCGGACCATGTTCCTGACATCTTCGACGGAAGAGATATCCGCCCGGATGGCGACGGACTCTCTGCCCATGTCCCGGATTTGGGCGCAGACGCCGTCCAGCAGGCCGTCATCGGTGACGACATCCGCCGCCGCGACATCCGCCCCGGCAGCAGCCATGGCCAGGGTGGTCGCCGCGCCGATGCCGCGCCGGGCGCCGGTGACGAGTGCTTTCTTGCCTTCAAGAAGATTGTAGTTGTTCATGGTGTTGCCTCACTGGCTGACAGTATAGCACGGCAGCTTCGGGTCACGAAAAGGATTCGATATTCGAAAACAAAGAATCCTTATTTAACGAACCCTTCCGAGGCTGTGCAGGCTCAGAGTTCGTTTTTCGATTTATGGTAAGTTGGAAGCGGGTTTGGGCATTCGTCAATGCAGAAACGACTAAAGGATGTATTTTAACTCTTGCATTGCGGAGATATAATAGTACTATTGTTCTTTTCTTGTCAAGGGAGTTTTGTCACTTTTTTTGAGTCTGGTCTACAATGATTGGACTATTGTCTCCTACCACCAGTTCAGTGAAGCAATTCTTTTAGAAAATGAATCGCTTATCTGCTCAAACCTTGAATAATCTCCTCTAAATAATCCTGCTGAAATCGGCCCCCAATTATCTTTCTGCGTTGATGCTTCTTTCAGCAAATTCTTAAGCGGATTGTCGTGATCCCGATGATATTTCCATCCAAATCTGCCAATAGGCCCCCAAACATAACTCGAAGGGGAATCTTGCTGGTCCAAATCAGCGTGAACTAAGCCTAACAATACTTCGAATTTATCAAATAATGATTCGTAATCACGTCCGAGAAAAAGAATATCATCAAGCATTGGCTGAAGCAATTTAAGTAGGTATTCACTTCTAGCTACGTAATGCCGTTCATGACCCGGCAATTGTTTGAAAGGTTCTGTCCTAAGTAGTTCTTTAATGGGGTCACCAATAGCCAAAGCTAACGGAACTGGCTCATTATATTGATGAGATGTGCCAATATTTGCCATAAGGATAGTTGATAAACTTGAATAGTTATCAGCCGCTAGTGCAGAAATTCCAGTACTATATATCATAAGAATTATTGGATACCACCTTAATGCCGTCCAGACCACTAAGCCTCCTGCTGGTTCAAGACGATCGGTTAACCGGATAACTGAATTCCTCAATATTGACTGGTGTTCAGGTTTGGCATAATATGCAATATAGCAATCAATCTTTTGCAATGTATTGATTATTTCCTCATATTTACTCAAACGGGACTTAAACTCATCCGGTGACCAGTCAACTCCACTTACTGCAAAATTATCGTCAGATGTGTGAAGCAAAACTCGCCTGACTTCTTGCTTTACAAGATCATCCAGCTTGATAGTGTAGCGGCTATCAGATAAGTATTCCTTTGTCTTTTCTATTTCGCTAAGTGATTCTCCTTCTGTCATTGGCATCGTCGAAGGAACGGAAACAAGAATATCCTCATCCTTCTTTTCCTCCTTAGTTGGTTCCTTGAGGATGGGCGCCTGAAATATTAGGTCACCGTCACCGTCAAGAAAGCCGTAGTGAGGGGTTTGATGTGAATCTTTATCTTTAGCGACTTTTTCATAAACATATGCCATGACACCATTTGCTGTGATTATCCCTTCTTCACTAGAAGCTTTACCTTTGAGGGCTTCCAGTAAATGGCCAGTAAAAACCGAATGTCCTGCTAAAGGGCCCCCTGCATCAGAAACGACTTCATCAGCCTTACCTGCAGTTAATACTTGTCTTGAGTATCGCATGAGCATATCTTTTAGGAATCTCGTACTTCCTGGAGCTAAACCACCACGAGTTAATGCTAAACCACCATAACAGGCATCCATGATAAACAGCATGTGTTTCGCGGTAATCAGTTCTGCACTTCTGTTTAGCTCGTTCCAGCTGATCAAACTGGACAATTGAGACGTGTTACCATCATACGGTACCAAAAAACCGATTTCTCCTCTTTTGCCCAACATGGTGTGTCCGTGACCCGCGTAGAAGAACATAACTCTATCGTTAATCTCGGCTTTTTCACAGTAAGAAAAAAGTGTATCCACTACATTTTCACGTGAAGCGTCATTATCTAAAAACAAGCTGACATTGTTCTTTCTAAAACCATAATCGTTTATCAATAGCTCAGCGACATCCCTGGCATCGTTGACAGCAAAACCTAATGGAGGAGCGTATTTGTATTTGTTGATGCCGACCAAAAGGGCATAACTCTCGTTATAGAAGGGCATATAGCTATTTGTGCTCATAGTTCAATCCGAGGTAGTATGGTATGTTTTTGTTGCCATTATGATAACATTAAGATCAAAACCTGTACAAGCATTAGTTATCGTTAATAGGGGTTTGATTAGTAAAAGAAGATTTGTTCTCCCACCTCGGGAAGGATTGAGGATGACACTAGACACGCGTCAACTTATAAGTTAACATTAAGCACATGAACAATAAGGGTGAAAAGTGGCTTCTTGAAGAAGAAGTCAAACAACTTGAAAAGGACCCGGAATTCGTCGCGGAAGGCCTGGCGATAAAGATAACTGAAGAAATCCTCCGATGTCTTGATGAAGGGAACCTCAGTCAGTCGTGGCTGGCTGAACAGATGGGCGTTTCAAGAGCGCACGTTTCCCGGATTCTTAACGCCAGACCTAACATGACCCTCCTTACAATAGCGAAAATGGCTCTCGCTTTAGGGTTAAAACCGGATGTTTGCCTTGATGACAGACTTGCGGATTCTTCTATCGCCAAAGGCGACTCTCAAAATGACAACAGAGAGCTTTTTATAGCCCGTAAATAAAGGATTCCGTTGACCGAGATTGCCACGACCCGCCTGAAGCGGAGGTCAGCCGGCTGAGGACGCCCTACTCCGCCGTTCCCTCCAAAGGCAGCGTGAAGTAGAACGTGGAGCCTTGGCCCGGCTCGGACTCCACCCAGATCTTTCCGCCGTGCGCCTCAACCAGGATCCGGCAGACGTTGAGGCCCAGCCCGATGCCCTGGATGGCCTTGCCGGTATTGAGGTCCAGCCTCTCGAACCGCTGGAACAACCTGGCCTGGTCTTCCGGCGATATCCCTATACCCTGGTCGCTGACGCCGACGAGAAGACCGCCGTTCTTCAGTTCCGCGAAGATGCGTATGTCGCCTCCCCTGGGGGAATACTTGATGGCATTATCGACCAGGTTGTGCATGACCCGCTCCGCGCGGGTACGGTCGATGGTGACGGCCGGGAGGTCCGCCGGGACATCATTGATGAGGTTGTGGCCGTGCGCCCGCCTGGCCTGCATCCGGATGACCCTTGCGGCAATCTCTCCGATATTCACGGGGGACTTGTCCAGCGTGAGCCGGTCAGACTGCGCGCGGGAAAGCTCCAGCAGGTTGTCCACGATGTCCGCCAGGATGTCCGAATAGATCAGGGCGTCATCCAGGAAGCCTTTGACCTGGTCGCGGGGGAGGTTTTCCAGGTTGGCCGTGGACAATGCGCCGATAATGACGGTCAGCGGCGTCTTGATCTCATGGGAGACCATGCCGATGAACTCGTCCTTCAGTTGGTCTGCTCTCTTGCGCTCCGTGATATCACTGCCGTAGATCCTGAAATATCTGCTTGACGGCACCCCGGATATAACTTGCTCATACCACGCATCATCAACTTTGATATCCTTCGTGCGGCTTCCCGTTTCTTCGGGGCTGATTTCTTCGGTCAAAGCGTGCCAGCCCGCCAGGTAGGGATGCGATATATTCAGGCCGGGGAACAGCTTAACGGCCGCGGGATTCATGTAGTTAATCCCGCCATCGGAATCCAACTCTACGATCGGGTTGGGATTGAGTTGCGGAAAGGTGGCCTGGTAGGCAAGATCTTCCATTGCTTTCTTACGCTCGGTGATGTCACGAATGGTGATGAAGCCGAGCACCAGCTTGCCTGCAGCATCATAGATCGGGCTGCCGTTGTAGCTGGCATCGAACTCCACACCCCCATCCTGGAGACGCAGGTGCAGTACCATGTTCTGAAAACTCTCGCCTCGGAAGACTCGGGATACCGGCCACTCATCGAAGCCGACCGGCCTGCCATGATCGTCCAAGATCTGCCAGACGGCCGGGAGGACGGGCCCTTCATCCACGGCGGCATGGTGAATCCGCAGCGATGCGGGATTCTGATAGATCAGATTCATTTTATCGTCGAAGAGCATCAGTCCTTCGGACAAGTTCGCCACCACCGAGCGGAACCGCTCCTCGCTTTCCCGAAGCGCTGCTTCGGTCTTCCTGCGTTCGGTTATGTCCCTGAATAAAATCGCAACCTTATGCTCTTCCGACTGGCCAACGCGGAAAGCATAAACATCGTACCATCGTCCGCCCAGATATTTCGCCTCATTGGTGAAACGCTCCGGTTTGCCGGTCAGGGCGATGCGCCCGTACGTTTCGAACCAGTGCGCTTCATGGAGCGGTTCGAGTTTCTTCATTCTCTTGCTCGTTGCGTCATGCAGTCCGGTCTGCTCCTCGAAGGCCGGGTTCATCTCCAGGAAGCGGTAGTCGACGGCCTTTCCATTATCATCGAACAATACTTCTACAACGCAGAAGCCTTCATCGATAGACGAAAACAGCAGGCGGTATTCTTCTTCGCTCTTCTTTAGCGCTTCTTCCGCTCTTTTCCGATCGGTGACATCATGGATTATCGAGAAGAGGACAGGCTGCTGGGCGATGATGACCGGGGATGCATGCGCCTCCACCGTACGGACCTGCCCGTTCGCCAGGCGGTGCGGAAAAATGAACCGCGTCTGGTTATTCAGGGCCGCTTTCATCCTCTGCTCTTTTACCTCATCCGCAGGCGACTGGTTGATTTCCTGGATGTTCATCTTCCGGAGCGCTTCGCGGGAGTAGCCGTAAAACGCCGCTGCCGCGGGGTTGGCGTCGATGATGTTCCCGCTCTCAGGCTCGATGATAAGCATGATATCCTGGTGCCCTTCGAACAGGGTACGGAAGCGCTTCTCGCTCTCCTTGAGGGCCTCTTCCGCCTGCTTGCGTTCGGTGATGTCCCTTGAATTACTGACAATGCACAGCGGTTGATCGAATTCATCCCGGATGACGGACATGTAATTCGAGACCCACACCCATCTCCCATCTTTGATTCGTTGCCTGTATTCCGTTTTCGCAGTGCCAGTTACTTCAACAGCTTTAAGCGCAGCCTCAAATACCGGAAAATCATCCGGATGGATCATGGCTAAGGCGCTCTCGGGTCCTATGTTCGCATACTCATCAGGCGTATAACCGAACAGGGCTTCACAGGCTGGACTCATATAGTCATACTGCCCGGTCTGGATATTGAAACAGACGATAACGACATCGGATGTATCCATGATAGACTTCAACAGGGCATGGTTATCTTGCCGGTTATCGTTACCTGGTACGCCCCCTTTCTTTTTCCGGTCCCTGCTTTCCCGATTCTTCTCAGCCATACCGCCACTCTTATATTTGTTTTGTTTATGTCATTTGTAGAGAATAGAGATTATAACATTGTACCGCCAGGCACAGGCACGGTCAACGAGCAGCTTGAGACCGGGACGGTCCGGAGAATGGCAGGGAGACAGGAACTGTCATAAGGGATTGAGATGGTGTGCGTGAAGATGGCGGCACGGAGCTCTCCTCATCTTGTGGATGATGAAGAGCATAGCCGGATTGCTTCAGTCCGTCCAGCCGGGCGCTCGCGACGACCGGGTCAGTGAGAAGCCGCCCACTCCCGGTACAGCATCAGCGAGGCCAGCGTCTTGGAGTCCTCTATCGCGCCGGAGGTCACCAGGCTGGGAATGTCCTTCAGCGGTACCCGGACGAGTTCTATCTCGTCGGTGTCCTCGGCATAAAGCTGGGACGGCTCCAGGTCCGTCGCCAGGTAGATATGCAGGTACTCGTCCGTGAAGCCGGGCGCGGAGTATATCCCGCCGAGCCTGACCAGCCTGCCGGGCCGGTAGCCGGTCTCTTCCTGCATCTCCCGCACCACCGCCGCTTCCGGGTCTTCCCCGGGGTCGATGCCGCCGGCCGGTATCTCCAGGAGCGTCTTGCCTATCGGCGTGCGGTGCTGCCTGACCATAAGCAGGTTGTCGTCCGCGTCGATGGCTACTACGGCGATGACCGGCCCGTGCTCCACGATGTCCCGCGTGACCACCTCACCGCCGGGCTTGCGGATGGTGTCCACGCGGACGTTGATGATGTAGCCCTGGTAAATGGGTTTGGATGAAAGGCGTTCTTCAGGCACGGGCGACCGCCTCCGGAATGTAGTGGACGAGCGCGACTTCATCGCAGTTGGGGAACTTGGGGCAGCGGAAGCAGTCCGTCCACACCTTGCGGGGCAGCTCCATCTTGTCTATCTCGGCAAAGCCGTATTTCTTGAAGAAGTCCGGCTGGTAGGTGAAGCAGAAAACCGTACCTATGCCGAGTTCCTTCGCTTCCGCTACGCAGGCGTTGACCAGCGCCGCGCCCAGGTGTTTGAGCTTGTAGTTCTCCGCTACCGCCACCGAGCGTATCTCCGCCAGGTCCGCCCAGGCGACATGCAGAGCGGCGCAGGCAACGGCCATGCCGTCCTTGTCCCTGACGACGATGAAGTCGCGGATGCCTTCGTAAATATCACTCAGCGGCCGGGCCAGCATCTGGCCGTCCCGGGCGTATTCATTGATGAGTTTATGTATCTGCGGTACGTCCGCTATCTTGGCTTTCTCAACCTGGTTCACTTCTGTTTTCCTCTCAGCTTATCTTCCAAATTTTCATAAAATGTTTCCGGGGCCTGCAGGCGCAGGAACCTGGCGGTACGGGGGCTGCGCCTCAGGCGGACCTCCCCGCCGTTGCCGAGCGGCTGGTTGATGTGGCCGTCGATGCTGACCGTGGCGATCTGATAGGTCTCCGCCTGGAGAACTATCTCCGAGGACTCCGGCAGCAGGAGCGGGTAACGGGCGCTCAGGTGCGGCGCCACCGCCACCATGAGGAAATCACGGGACTGCGGGTACATTATGGGGCCGCCGGCGGCCAGCGCGTAACCGGTGCTGCCGGTGGCCGTGGAAACGATGACGCCGTCCGCCTTGTACATCGTGTAGGGACGGCTGTCGATATTGACGGATACCCGGATGAGACGCGCCACCGCTCCGCGGGCCAGGACGACATCGTTTAAAGCGTGGAACGTGCGGACTTCATCATCGTCCTGTATCTCAGCCTGGAGCATCGCCCGTTCATCCGTCCAGCCTTCGCCGTCCAGGATACGGGCCAGGCCCTGTTCCTCTTCCCCGCTGGCGAATTCCGTCAGAAACCCGAGCTTGCCCAGGTTCACCGCCGTGACCGGTATTTCATACGGCGAAACGACCTGCGCGGCGCGGAGGATCGTGCCGTCCCCTCCCACGGTAACGACGAGGTCCGTGCCGTCCAGCAGTTCCCCGATCCTGCCGGGTTCCCAGGCGGAATGCACCCAGACGGTGACGCCGCGGGAACGCAGGAACGCCTGCACATCACGGGCTTTGTGCCGTGTAGCCTCCACTTTGGGATGATAGAGGACGCCGATCTTCTTCAAATGTCTGTATCCCGGTGTTGAACGTGAAATGGGAACATCAAAAGTGTAGCAAGTTACGCCTGACGGCGTCAAGGAAAGCCCGTTTTGGGTACTTTTTCCATTTTATTGATGGAGGAAGAGATGTCGTTGCGGGCATGAATGCCATCCTGAGAACCCAGATTCATCCGGGGGCGAAAGATATCGGGGTGGAGCAACCGGTTTCTCAGCCCGGGAGGTTGCCACGCCGCACCAGGATGCTCGGTCCGCCTGAGGCGGACTTCAGTATGACAGCGGAGTCAGGTGCTGAAAAGGCATAGCCAGGAGAAGCCGCTGTTACACCACCGAACGTACGGCTTTTCAGCAAGTACACCGCCCAGGTCAGTTACGACTTTTGACCTTTGACTTACCGCCGCTATCCCCCCGACGTCTGCGGGAAAGCTACATCGTTGTAGAACTCTTCCACACGGTGCTTGTGGTCGAGTTCCTGGTCGGCGAGCTCCATGAACAGGTCGTGGATGC